>NZ_JAPDPE010000081.1 GCF_026283955.1 Dyella silvatica
ACCGCTTTTAATGCGCAGGTCGTGCCGGTACGCGTGCTTGGTCATTGCGGCGGTTCGAACGCCGATATTGCCGATGCCATTACCTGGGCATCGGGTGGGCATGTGGATGGTGTGCCTGATAACACTCATCCGGCCAATGTCATCAGCATGAGCTTGGGCGGCAGTGGGGAATGCCCGGCCGAAAGCGTGCTGGGAAGTGCGATCAGTGGCGCGATTGGCCGTGGCGTGGCGGTAGTCGTGGCGGCGGGCAATGAAAACCAGGACGTCGCGACTTCGTCGCCGGCGAATTGTGCAGGTGTTGTCGCAGTGGCTTCCACGGGCATTACGGGCCAGCGTGCGTTCTACTCGAACTACGGCAGCGGCATCACGCTGGCCGCCCCCGGTGGTGGGGTATATCGCAACGATGCCTCCGACGGCGATCAGGCCACCACCGGTTCCATCTGGTCGGCGATCAACGAGGGCGCGACAACGCCAGCCGCGGCCGGCTATGGGGCCATGGCTGGCACGTCGCAGGCCACCCCTCATGTGGCCGGTGCGGTGGCCTTGATGCAGAGCTATCGCTTAAGCCTCGGTCAGGCCTTGCTGACCCCGGCACAAGTGAGTTCGGTATTGACGTCGTCCGCGGCAGCCGCGCATGTACCGAGCGACCAGCCTATCGGCGCAGGCATTCTGGATACCTATAAAGCCGTGCAGATGGCGGGTAGCCAACGCTGATAAAGGCATCCCCTCTCTTGTTCCATGTCGGCGAGAGAGGGGATGCCGGTCACGCGCTAGCGTGCCGCACCGTGCCGAACAGCACGGTATGACCTACGACACTACTGACGGCCTATCGCCAGCCATAGCCTCGATGACACTCATACGGGAGCAGTCGCGGATGTCTGATTCGATGGATGGTTCGACGTTGTTGCACGGCAGGCGGCGCGTGTTGTTCGGACTGGCTGCGGCAGCGGGTTTTGCCGCCACCGCCAGGACGATGCCGGCGTGGTCTGCATCGGTCGCCGCTGCACCGGCATGGCCGTTATGGTCGGTCGAGGGAAAAGGATCCAGGGTCTATCTGTTCGGCGAAACACCCCCGCGCGTCCACGATTGGCACGATGCGCGTATCGAAGGCCTGCTGCCCGAATGCTCGGCGCTATGGACCGAAACCAGCCACAAGCATCGCGCCGACATGCAAAGTCTGCTCACGCGATTTGCCACGGCGCCGGACCAACCCTTGTCGTCGTGGCTGACCAAGGAGGACAACGCGCGGCTGGCGAAGGCTGCCGAGTTCTGCCGCGTGCCACTCGACAGTCTTGCGACGTATCGGCCATGGGCGGCCGGCGCGAGCTTGCAAGACACCTATTACCAGGTCGCCGGGTTGTCGGATAAATCCGCCGACCGCGTGCTTGTGGCACAGGCGGAGAAAGCCGGTATTGCCACCTCGAGCGAGTTTGCGATGCAGGATGATGTCTTCGCCTGGTTCAGCAGCATGACGCCGGCGCAGGACGTGCAGTTTCTTCGTTACGCGCTTGACGAAATCCTGGCGGGCCCCACGGAAGGCGAGCGCATCTATTCCGATTGGTCGCTTGGGCGTGCCGATCGCGCGACGGCCATCGTCAATGCCATGACGGAACACTATCCCGAGCTGGTCAAGAAAATCGTCGTCGAACGCAATCGCAACTGGATACCGCGTTTCAACGCGATGCTCGACAATAAGAAACCGGCGATGACGGTCGTCGGCCTGTATCACCTGGTCGGGCCGGAAAGCCTGCTGGTCCAGTTGAAGCGGAGCGGGCTGGTGGTGCGCCGCATTTGATCGACGCATGCGCCATCAGGCCCATGGGCTGCGCATCCCCATCGGCCCGAAGGATTGTTCTTCTCATGAAATGGACTGCTCCATGAATTCGCCATCTGATACTTACAGCCAGGAAACGGACGACGCCGCCGAGATGGTCAGGACCGAGACCATCGGCTATTCGTTGCCGACCATTGCCATGGATGAGCTGATCTTTGTCACGCCAACGCCAGCTTCCTTCGAAGGTGCCCCGCAGTTTCACGAGGATGAGTGGCGTCAGATCGAATTTTTTCCGGCAGCTCGCCTGGAAGAACTGCAAGGCCTGCTAAAGCAATACAAGGCTTTCGAACGGGGTCATCGCAACGCGAACGGTTGGACTGAAATCTATGCACGCCAATTGCCGCCGGTTCCCGTCATGCCAGGACGCGATGCGCTGAATCGGCTGGCTGAGATGTTTCGCGCGGGGCTCGGTAACGCACCTATCCTGCTGACCACCTCGCAGGCGCTGGGTCAGGTCGCCGACGGATTCAGCCTGCGGCCGTCGTCGGATGTCACCTTGTTCGGGCTTGCCGACGAGCATGGCATCCATGTGCTGTCAGCCATCATCGATGGCGACGACCGGCAACTGGTCCAGGCTTTCATCACCTTGCATGCGGCAGCGCATCTTCTGCTCGTGGATTGGCGCGGGCAGATGATTCTGCATGCCGTTGCCGAGGATGGAAAACTCGCGGTCTGGCGTCCCTGACAAGGGCGCGCCGCGTCTTTGCGGCGCAGCGATAAAGGAATGCATCCTGTACGAACAGGTGCGGCATGAAATTCAGGAGCGGGATACGTGAGCGATAATCTTAAGCAGCAAAGCAAGTTTCTAAGTCTGGTGCTTCGCCATGAGCCCGAGTCGATCGGGCTCACTCTGGATAGCGGCGGTTGGGCGCTGCTCTCCGAGGTGATTCGTTGCGCCAACGCGCATGGTCAGCAACTGACGCAGGAGCGGATCGAAACGATAGTCCTGACCAACGACAAGCAACGCTTCGCCCTCAGCGACGACGGGACAAAAATTCGCGCGAACCAGGGACATTCCGTCACGGTGGATCTGGGCCTACAGCCCGTGTGCCCGCCGCCGCGCCTTTTTCACGGCACCGCCACGCGCTTTCTCGAGGCCATTCTGCAGGAAGGCCTCAAGCCGGGCAGCCGTCAATTCGTACATCTATCGTCCGACGAACAAACCGCCATCGCGGTCGGCAAGCGGCATGGGCGACCCGTCGTTCTGGGTATCGATGCCCTGGCGATGCACGCGGAAGGCCATGCGTTTTTTCAGGCGGACAACGGTGTCTGGCTGGTCAATGCGGTGCCGCCAAAATACATCGGCAAGAAGGAAGCGGCCCTGACGCCCGAGTCGCCTTCGCAAGCACTTTCGTAAGCGCTGCGTTATGTCGCCGCAACCGCCGTGTCGGTGGTTGCGCGGCGGCGCCCATAAACAAACATCAGCAAGAAGCTGAGCACGAAACTCACACCGCCGAGCAACAGCAAGCCGGTTTCGCCCAGCAGCGGCAACAAGTTGGTGAGTAGGCCGGTGACGACCCAGGCCAGCGCCATCACCGAGCCGGCGATGCCCAGCGCCCAGCCTTGCCGATCCTCGGTGACGGCGTCGGAGAAGGCGGTATACATCATGGTGTAGGCCACCATGTCGAAACAGCCGACCCAGGCAGCCAGGAACCACAGCAGCGCTTCGTGGGGGTATAGCGCGGAAAGGATCTGGCCTGCGCCGGCGATCAGCAAGCCGGTCTTGGCGATATCGACGACGTTCCACAGCCGCAGCATCAGCCGCACCACGACCAGCAGGCCGATCACGAAAAATACCCCGATCATTCCGCTGAATAGCCCCAGTTGCAGGCTGGAGTAGTGAAAGTCTTTCTGCAACAGCAGCATGATCATTTGCAGATACAAGCCATAGCCGATCTGCATCAGGAAAAAGACCAGCGATAGAAAAGCGACGGTCTTGTGCCGGGCGGCCTGGTAAATCACTCGCAGGGGTAGCGTAAGGCTGATACTGGCCTTGCCTGTCGCCGCGCTGCTGTCGCGGTAGAACTTCCAGGTCCAGATCGCGCATAGCAGCGACACGATGCCCACCAGCAAAAACGGCGTGCCGTAGTTGAAGCATGCAGCGATGCTGCGGTCCGAGGCGATGCCGCCCAGGATCGGCCCGATCACCACGCCGGCACTGAAGGCGACCGACATGATGCTCATGTTGTAAGCCTTGTTTTCGGGCGTACTCACATCGGTGATCGCCGCTTGCGCAATGCCCTGGCAACCGGCCATCAAACCACTCAACGCACGCCCCGCCAGCAGCAGCCAGATGCTGGGCCAGGTCACGCCGAAGGCCATCATGAAATAGCTGGCCGACAAACCCAGCACGCACAACAACATGATGTTTCGGCGGCCGAAGGCATCGGATAGTTCGCCCATCAGCGATGAACCGAAAAACATGCCGAACGGATACACCGCGTAGCCCAGGCCAAGGTAGAAATTACGCAGATGTAGATCCATGCCGGGCGGCAGCACGCTGGTATGCGGGTCACTGAAGATGGCCGACATCATCGGATAGACGAGGCCGAAACCCATCGCGTCGATGGCGATAGCCAGCAGGCAAGGGCCTAGTCGTTTGAGGTCGAGTCGAGACATGGATAGGCGCCATCAGGGCAGGAAAGATGGGCACAAAGTAGGCGTCCGGGACCGGCCTCGGTAGGCTGCCGGCGCCGATTACATTTATCGGAAAGACCGATATGCTCCGCGCATGGATTTACTGGCCGCGATGCGTATCTATGTGAGAGTGGTGGAGCGTGGCAGCATGTCGGCCGCCGCCAGAGATCTCGGTCTGGGCCAGCCGGCCGTGAGCGAACGCATCGAGCGGCTGGAGCAACACCTCGGCACGCGTTTGCTACGCCGTAACACGCGGGCAGTCTCTATCACCGATGTGGGCATGCTGTTTTACGAGCGCAGCAAACGCGTGCTTGAAGCGGCAGAAGCTGCGCAAGCGGTAGTCACCCAGGACGACAAGACCTTGCGCGGAACACTGCGCATCGCCGCGCCGCAAGGCCTGGGCGAAGTCGTGTTGCCGTTGCTACTTTTGCGCATGCGCGAGCAGCATCCGCAGTTGAATATCGACTTGCTGTTGAACGACCGCGTCGTCGATCCGGTGACCGAAGGGGTCGATATTTCGTTGCGGCTGGGGCCGCCCGGCGAAGGAAATTTCGTCGCGCGCAAACTCGGTCATGTACGCCGTGTACTGGTGGCCGCCCCCAGTTATCTCGCCCGGCACGGCATACCCAACAAACCATACGAGTTGGCCGCACACCCTTTCATTCGCGTCACCGGCCTGTTCAATGATGGCCAGTTGCCCTTGCTCGGTGCCCGGCAAGCGATGGTGCAGGCGCCGGTGAGCGTAGCCTGGAGTGCCAGTCACTGGCGGCCAGTGCACACGCTGCTGCTGGCGGGCGCGGGTATCGGCGTGCTGCAAGCGCCGGTTTGTGCCGAGGCCATCGCCGACGGCCAATTGAAACCGCTGCTACCGGATTACCAGGTGCCGGGTTTCGACCTTCATGCCTTGTTCCCGGCAGCCAGGCCGATTCCGCCGAAAACGCGCGCCGTCCTGGCGTTGCTGGACGCGCACCTTGCGGCGGTGTTGCGGCAGGCAGAGTAAGGCGGCGCTTAGGGTCAGGCCTCATCGACCAGACGAAAACCCGGATGACGACGTCGCAGCCAGGATGCAGCACAGTCAGCCGGCTACTGGCTTGGCGGCGTTAATCGCCCATTGCGCAGCGAAAGCCCGCTGATAGGCAGGGCGCGCTTCGCCGCGGGCGACATAGGCGGCGAGTGTCGGAAATTCATCCAGAATGCCCGACAGCCGCAGTCGGAGCAGCACCGACACCATCATCAGGTCGCCCGCGCTGAACGCACCATCGAGCCAGTCGGCATCGCCCAGGCGAGCAGAAAGCAGGTTTAGCCGATGGCGGATGCGATCCACGACCAGAGGTATGCGCTCCTTAGTCCAGGGCTTGTCGCCCTCCTGAAATCTGGCGGTGACGAGTTCGAGGATTGCCGGCTCCACGCTGTTGAGTGCGGCAAACATCCAGGTGATCGCGCGTGCGCGGGCATGGGCATCGGCCGGCAACAGGCCTGCATGGCGTTCGGCGATATGGAAGACGATCGCGCCTGTCTCGAACAGGGTAAGGTCGCCTTCCTCATAGGTTGGAATCTGGCCGAAAGGATGCAGGCTCAGGTGGGCGGGTTCCTTCATCGCCTGGAACGACACCAGGCGAACTTCGTAGGCCAGGCCCGCTTCTTCGAGCGCCCAGCGAACGCGCGTATCGCGCGCCAGCCCCTTGCCGCCATCGGGCGACCGTTCAAAGGCAGTAATGGTGATGGTCATGGTGTGGTTCCTCTTGGCGAACATCATGGGTTGCGCGGCTGGCGAACCGTCAAGGCAAACACATCGAGATGAAAAACGATTCCCTTCCATGCTCGGTCTGTCAACGAAGTAGCTGCTGGCGGCAGGCGTCATAACCAGGTTTTTATAAGCGACAGCATCAATCGCGGTTGGGTGCACCGAGCGGAAACAGCGGGCGATACGGACGGCCTTCATTGACAGCGCGGGCGAACGACGGGCGTGCCAATAGCCGCCGTCGGTAGGCGATCACGTTGGTCAACGATGCATCGATGGGATGCGTCCAGTCGGCATAGAACAGAAAGGGTGCGGCGCCGCAGTCGGCCAGGCTGAACCGGTCCCCGGCCGCCCATTCGCGACCGGCGATGATTTTGTCGAGCCAGCCGTAAGCGGTCTCGAGCATGCTGCGTGCCTGGGCCACGCCAAACGTGTCGCGCTCCGCTTCGGGGCGCAGCGCGTCGAAGACGATCTTTTGCTGCGGCGTCGCAATGTAGTTGTCGAAGAAGCGATCCATGCAACGAACCTCGATGGCCGCGTTGGCATCGGACGGCAACAGCGACACCGGCCCCGGATGATGCAGGCCGAGATATTCGATGATGGTGCTGGACTCGATCACCATGCGGCCCGCATCCACCAGCAGGGGAAAGCGTTGCAACGGCCACAGCGTGGCAAAGGCCTGCATCAAGGGCGGGTTGTCGTGCGAAAGCAGGTGGTATTCGAACGCGATATTGTTTTCGTACAACGCGACCAGCACTTTTTGGCAGTAGGAGGAAAAGGGGTGGGCGTAGAGTTCCAAAGTCATCGTGGGTCACCTCGATTTAAAAAAAATGGATGCGTCGGCAGTAGCGACAGGGTCTGTCTAGCTAACGACGAACGAGGGGTGGCGAAATCGACACGGCGGCGTGACGGTTATGGCATCGATTCCAGCGCGTTGGCGCCCTGCATTCAAGACCGCTGGCATGGCAGGGGGCAGTGGCGTTGCGCGATGCCGAAGGGCGGGTTATCCGCCGCTTTTATGCGTATGTTTTTGCGACGTGTTGAGTCAAGCTAGGCCTGGGTAAGCTTAGCGCCGATCGGGGGGCGTCCTGCTGTCGGCTGCATCGATCAGACGCCGCATATCGGCACCACGCGTAAAGGGGGCATTGTGAATTCCAGTCGTCATATTTTCGATCATGGCCGGCTCGCCTATCTGCAAATTCCAGCGCTGGACGTGAACGTTTCCGCGGCGTTTTATCAGGCGAACTTTCATTGGCAGATTCGTGGCCAAGGTACCGAGCATCTTGGTTTTTCCGATGCGAGCGGTGACACCATCGGCGCATGGGTCACCGGGCGTGCGATATCCGCCAGCCCTGGGGTGCTTGCCTATATCTATGTCCATGGCATCGATGCCGCACTTGCGCAAATCACCGCGAGCGGCGGTGACATAGTCACCGAGCCCTATGCTGAAGGCGATCTATGGGTGGCCAGGTTTCGCGACCCCGCCGGTAACGTGCTCGGTATCTGGCAGCAAGCACCTCGTTGAGGCGCGTCGCTTCGCTGCATGCGCCATTACAGGTAAGAGCCCGCCGAGCCCTGGGGAATCCTGGCCCGCCATAGCCGAAGGCGCCGGGCCAATTCCGACGCGTAGTCGAAATCCGGCTCGGGGTGCTGGGGGATCGCCTCAAGCACCTCGAACGCAAACTGGACTTGGCCGTAGTTTTGCCAATCCGCCAGCAATGCCTTGTTGCGATGCGTGCCCAGTTGAAGCTCCATGCGATGGCGATTCAATGAGCCGGCCAGATGGGTGCTTTGATCGATCAGCATTTTGCCGCTAGCCAGGTTTCTGATACAGAAAATGCCCATCGGCGGCGGCGTGTTTTTGTAAGCCAGGGTGAGTTCTTTGCGTCGGGTTCGGTTCATGGCGGGCTCCGCGTTTCGGCGACATCTGTCCCTATCGGTGCGCTGAGCGCGTGGATCTTTTCGCGAATGTCGACAGGCCAGCTCGCTATCAGTGATTGCAAGGTCGAAACCTCGCCGGCAAACAGTGCGCGGATGGCTGCTTCGAAATGCGCGCGATCGCCGGCGGCGTCACGCATATACCAGTAGCAGGCTTCTTTGGCCTGGCGCACCCGGTAACGGCCGTCTTTATCGTGGCGTGCGTCGTCGACCAGCCATCGCAACGCGGCGCTGGCGCTACTTGGCTGCTCGGCCAGCCAGGCCCAGTGCCGAGGCAGCAAGCAGACCTGTCGTGCTGCTGCCTGGGCTTGCATCGACACAGCGGCGTCGGTATCCGGTGTGGTGTTCATGGCTTGCTCTTGCGTAGGGTGTGGGCCATCTCTGACAGCGGTAACAAGCGCGAGTCTTCGACCGCGGCCGTGCGGTGGCCCAAGCCTGCCAGGTAGCTCTGCTGTGAGGCGAAGGCCAGAAACGATTCGGCGCTTTGCTGGCGCACCAACATCGCCATATCCCAGTGCTCGTCGGGTGGCCCGATAAGCCAGGCGCCGCCCGCGCCGACAAACTGGATATCGCCGCCTGTCTCATGCAGCAGCGGCAAAGTGTGCTGGATGTAGCGCTCGAACGCGGCGGCACCGCTGATCGGGGTGGGCGGGGCCAGCTGCGGCGTCGCCGCGTAGTCGGCCATGGCGCGAAAACGGAGCAGGTTGAGCATGACGATGTTGCCGCTCATTTGTCGCATCACAAAGGCGCGCCCGGATGACTGGCTCGGCTCAAGATAGACGGTAGGCATGGCTGCAGCGGTCATGAGAAATCCTGGTGTCAGTGATCGGTTTGCGCACGGCGACGCTTGGGCCGGTGCGGCTGGCCTGGGTTGTCGGGTGAGCTGGGGTATGGGTTTTGCAAAATATACCCGGGTATATTTTTCGTGACAATAGTACCCGGGTTTAAATAAGGCAGTGGCGCTCCAGCGCAGGGCATGACCGATGGCGCTGTCGCCGCCGCCGCAGGCTGCGCCACGATGTGTCGCCAGGCTTATTCCTTCACACGCCCCAAGGACTTCGCCATGTATCGCACTACTCGCTTGCGCGGTCGTCGTCTCCCGTTACGTCTTGTCGCCGTGGCCGGTGCGCTGACGCTTAGTACGTTGCCTGCTTTCGCCGCGCAGACGGATACGCCGCCGCCGGCACGCACGGTGGATGCCGTCGATCATCTCTTTGGCACCACCTTGCACGATCCTTATCGCTGGATGGAGGGCGAGCACAACGCCGAGTTCCAGCAATGGCTCGCCGCCCAGGGTGACGACACGCGCGCCAAGCTCGACGCGTTGCCCACGCTGAAGGATTGGCAGCAGACCCTGCAAAAGACCAATGGCAGCACCGTGATCTATCGGGCGCAACGCTATGTCGACGGCAAGTTGTTTTTCATTCGCCAGGCGCAGGGCAGCGGCACGCTGATGGTGCGCGAGGCGGATGGCTCTGAGCGTGTGCTGCTGGATCCGGCAACGCTGACCGGCGCTGGCGGGCATGCCTCGATCACCCTGTTCACGCCCTCGCCGGACGGCAGCAAGGTGGCGCTGAACACCGATCACGCCGGCAACGAAGTCACTCGCCTGGAGGTGCTCGATGTGAAGAGCGGCAAACTCACCGGCGATGCGGTGGAACCGGTATGGGGCGAGTTCGGCGCCAACTGGCTGCCCGACAGCAGCGGTTTCGCCTATACCCAGATGGCGCCACCCGATCAGCGCACCGGCGGCGATCCGATGCAGGATATGCGCCTGCTTCTGCATCGGCTGGGTACGCCGTCGGCGCAGGATCCGGTATTGCTGCGCGCCGGTACCGGGCCGGGCGCCAGTACCTCGTTCGCGATGGCCGCGAATCGCTTTCCGCTGATCGATTTTCCCGCCGGTTCGCGCTGGGCGCTGGCTTCAGCGGCGGCTGCGCAGCCCGAGCTGAGCTACTGCGTGGCGACACAGTCCGAGGCGGTGAAACCCGCTGCGAGCTGGCGCTGCATCGTCGGCCTGGACGATAAGGTGCAGGCGGCGGCTATTCACGGCGACATGCTTTATCTGGTCTCCAGCCGTGAACGTTCCAATGGCCAGTTGCTCGCGCTGGATTTGTCGCGGCCGCATGCGTCGATCGCCGATGCGCGCTCTATCCTGCCGCTGCAGGGCGACGAGATGATCGTCGGCATCACGCTTAACGACGCGCAGCAGGTCGCGCCGGCGCGCGACGCCTTGTATGTGAAAGTATCCAGGCAAGGTATCGACGGCATCCGCCGCATCGATTACGCCAGCGGCAAGGTCGAAACGATACCGATGCCGCTGGCGGGCGCTGCCTCGCTATTCCATGCCGACGGCCACCAAGATGGGTTTCTGCTTGAACTGCGAGGCTGGATCACGCCACCCAAATCATGGCGCTACGAGGTAGCGGGCGCGGCCTTGCGCAGTCTCGGCCAGGACGAAGCCAGTCCGGCCGATTACAGCATGATCGAAGCGACCGAGACCGAGCTGGTCAGCAAAGACGGCACGCACGTGCCGCTGACGATTCTGCACCGCAAGGACAGCAAGCTCGATGGCAGTCATCGCGCCATCTTGTTCGCCTACGGCAGCTATGGCTTGTCGATCGTGCCGTCATTCAAGGCGGTCCGGCTGGAGTGGGTCAAGCGCGGCAATATTTTCGCCTATGCGCACGTTCGCGGCGGCGGCGAGAAGGGGGAAGCCTGGCATCTGGCCGGCAAGGGGCCGAACAAGTACAAAGGCGTGGAAGATTTCGTCGCCGGCGTGGCGCGCTTGAGCGAGCTCGGTTACAGCCGTCCGCAGCGTACCGGCTTGGTCGCCGGCAGCGCCGGCGGCCTGCTGATCGGCGGCGCGGTGGTGGGTTATCCCACGCAGTTCGGTGCGGCGGTGTTCCTGGTCAGCCTGCTTGATCCGGTGCGCCTGATGCAGGCCGCCAACGGCGCCAACCAGATCGGTGAACTGGGCGATCCGCGCAAGGCGGCGGATTTTCCCTCGGTGCTGGCGATGGACCCCTATCAGCACATCAGCCCGCATACCGCTTATCCGGCGATGATGCTGGGCGTTGGCCTCAACGACAGTCGGGTCGCGCCGTGGGAGACCGGCAAGTTCGCCGCACGCTTGCGCGCCGCCAATACCAGCGGCCGGCCGGTGTGGATCCGCACCGACGCCCAGGGCGGGCATGGCATGCAGGTTTCGCTCGGCGCCGAGGCCACTCTGTACGCCGACCTCTTCGCCTTCATGGATGCGCAACTGCCGCGGCCCTGAGCGGCGCTTGGTGGGGCGGGTGACAGCGTCCGCGTGGCCTGCAAGCGGGCGCTGACTTTGAGCCAGTCGGTTACTGACGGTGCCGGCACGATGCATCGAGGGGCGATCCGCAAACCATCCCGGCCGTGTGGTTTGAATCGTGACAGGTCGCCGCTGGCCCCTGACGCGGGAGCTGTGAGGGCAGGGGCGGTCGGTTCGCTTGCTATGTCGCTCGCCTCCTCGGCATGCTTCCGTCCCGGAAATTGCCCTACTATCGCGCGATGAAAACAGCCACCCTATCGCCATCGAACGACGCGCGCCGCGGCAGCCTGGCCTGTGTCGGGATGGGCATGACCCTGGGCTCTCACCTCACGCCGCTGGCACGCAGCCATATCGAGCAGGCCGACGTGGTTTTCGCGGCGCTTTCCGATGGCGTCGTGGAGATGTGGCTGCACCGCATGCATGCCGATGTGCGCAGCCTGCAGCCCTACTACCAAGTGGGCAAGTCGCGCATGCGCACCTACCGCCAATGGGTCGATTTGATGATGACCGAGGTGCGTGCCGGCAAGCGTGTCTGCGGGGTGTTCTACGGTCACCCCGGTATTTTCGCCTGGTCGCCGCACAAGGTGATCGAGGTCGCCCGCGCGGAGGGCTTCAAGGCCCATATGGAGCCGGGTATTTCCGCCGAGGACTGTCTTTATGCCGACCTGGGCATCGATCCCGGCCGCTTCGGCTGCCAGCACTTCGAGGCCAGTCAGCTGCTGTTCTTCGAGCGGCGCATCGACCCTGCCGGCTATCTGGTGCTGTGGCAGGTGGGGCTGGTCGGCGATCGCTCGCTGGCGCGCTTCGAGACCGGCCCGGCCTACCGGCAGGTGCTGGTCGACCTGCTAAGCCGCGACTACCCGCTCGACCACGAGGTGATCATCTACCGTGGGGCCACCTTGCCGATCGAGCAGCCGCGTATCCGGCGGGTTGCCCTGCGCGATTTGCCGCAGGTTTTGTTGACCACCGAGGAAACGGTGGTGCTGCCGCCGGCCGTAGCCTTAAAACCCAACCTGGCTATTCAGCAGCGACTGGAAGCACTGGATAAACTGGACCAGGCGGGTGCCCTCGCAGGAGGTGAGAGGCGCCCTTGCCACGAACGCCTCGGGGGAGGCGGGCATGGATGGCAGCAGGCGCTATCCGTAACAACGGATGACGGCTGTCATGATGCTTTATCAAGCTGCCGCACGATAATTTAAAGAAAACAGGGGAGTCAGATGTCGGACACGATAGATTTATTGGAGGCCATTGGTCGGGACGCCTCACTGCGTCACGCCTCGGCCGAGGAACTGAGCGACATGCTGGCACAGGCGCAGGCGTCGGCGGCGCTCACGTCGGCGGCGGCACACGGTGACAGCTCACTGCTGTCGGCGGAGCTCGGGTATATACCCATGCAAACGCCGCAAATTACCCAGTCTCCCGGTCACGAGGAGGACGAGCCAGCCCCGGACGAGGAGGAAGCACCGAACGAGCTTCCGACGCCCGAGCAAGGCAACGCGTCGCTTCTACACTAGACCGACGCAGCATGCCTCGTCTGCAAAGCCGCTTCCGGCCATGGCCCACGTTGTTGGGCCTGGCCGGTTGCGTGCTTTTGCAGCTTGGCCATGCCGCCACAGCTATCACTGACCCCGCCGCCTTCCTGCGACAGACCGAAAGCCTGCGCCTGAAGGATCACCCGCAGTTCGTGCAGCGGCTGGAACAGATCCACCATGAAGCGCCCCGGGTGACTCCGGCCGAGCAATGGTATCTGCGCTATCTCGATGCATGGGAGACCATGTTCCAGGGTGACTACAGCAAGTCCGAGGCGCAGCTGCACGAGGTGATCGATCACTCCGGTGACGTGATCCTGGCGGCCAAGGCATCGGCGCTGTTGCTGAGCAATCTGGCGGCCAATCGACGCTACGAAGAAGCCTTTGCACTGGCCAATCGCCTGACCACCAACCTGCCCGAAATCAAGGACCCGCAGACCCGCTTCAGCGTGCTGATCAACCTGTCGCAGATGCTGGATCTGGCCGGCCAAACCGATCTGGCCATCAATTACGCACGCATGATGGAAAACGCCATGCCCCCGGGCGAGACGCTTTGCCGCCCGCTCTCCCTGGCAGCCGCGGCGCTCTCCAACGGCAAGCGATTGTCATCGACCAGCCCGGAGTTGCAACGCGCTATCGATACCTGCGTCGCCGCCCGGCAACCGGTGATCGCCAATGCCATGTGGCTGGTGCTGAGCGGGCTTTATCTGGACGAGGCTGAGCCAGCCAAGGCGATCGCCCTGCTGGACCGGATTGGCCCCAGTATCGAGATCAACCATTACTACCCGCACCTGTTGTCGTCGCAGGTGCAGCGGGCCCAGGCTTACTTGAGGCTGGGCAACGACAACGACGCCAGGAAAGCGGCGCTTGCCGCGGTGGCCATGGGCTCCGCGGATGACATCAGCGAATGGCGCAAGGATGCCTTTGAGGTGCTCTACCTCGTCGAGAAAAAGCGCGGCAATACCACCGCCGAGCTGTCGTACTACGAGCGCTATGTCGCGCAGGACAAGGGTTATCTCAACGACATCAGTGCCAGGGCCCTGGCCTACGAGGTAGCCCAGCAACACATGCTGGCGCAAAAGCTGGAGACAGAAAGGCTGGGCAAACAGAACAACATCCTGCGCCTGCAACAGGCGCTCGATACCAAGGCGGTCGAGACCAGCCGGCTTTATATCGTGCTGTTGGTGCTGGTGCTGATATCCATTGTCTTCTGGCTGTTCCGCCTGAAACGCTCGCAGCTTCGCTTCAAAAAGCTGTCCTGCCACGACGGGCTTACCGGCATTTCCAATCACCAGCACTTCATCAGCGAGGCCGATCGCGCCTTGCGCCTGCTGGAGAGAAAGTACGGTACCGCCTGCTTGATATCCTTCGACCTGGATCACTTCAAGCAGGTCAACGACACCCACGGCCACGCTATGGGTGATGCCGTGTTGAGGCATTCGGTGGCGATCTGCCAGCAGAAATTGCGTCCCACCGATTTGTTCGGCCGCCTCGGCGGCGAAGAATTCGGCATCATGCTGCTCGATTGCTCGCGCGAGCAGGGTATGGCCATCGCCGATCGCATCCGCATGGCGATCGAGGCCACGCCGGTCGATGGCGATGGCTGTGTCATATCGTTTTCGGTCAGCGTCGGCCTCGCCTCCACCGACACTTCTGGCTACGGCTTGCAGCGCCTATGCCGGGATGCGGATGCCGCGCTTTATCGGGCCAAGCGCACCGGTCGCAATCGCGTCATCGCCGACAACGAGAACGACAGTCTGGTCGATTCGAATGAAGTGAATCTTCGGCTACTGCACAAGCGATAGCTCGGGATCCGGCATCAAATCACGATCCATTCGCCACCTCGATGCCACATTGTCGCTCGATACTGCAGTCGCCGTTTTGACGCATAGCCCGGGGGAAGGCATGCACGATCTCGTTGCGCGACGTGGTGCCCTTGCCGGGCGTGTCGCGATCATCTTGAGCTGGGCCCTCGCACTGCTGCTTACCTGCGATGGTGTGCATGCCGATAATCCGCCCGAAGGAGCCAGCAAGCTCGCAGGGGTATCCTTCGCCGAGATCACGGCTTTGCCCGATGGACAGCGGGTCGGGATGCCACAAGGCGGTGTCGATGCCTTTCGCGCCGCATGCGAACAACAGCGCCCTATCTGGCTGTTGGGTCGCGACCGGCCTTTTCAGTGCGCTGGCGCCAGTGAGTCGACGGACTGGATGCTCGATCTTCCCGTGCAGGGCCTGCAAGCCTATACCGATCAATATGTAACGCGGCTGGTTAGTACGCACGAGATGCACGCTCTTCCCTTGCTGGAAAGTGATCTGCCGTTGCGGGACGAGCTAAAGGCTGTTTTGCCGCCGGCATATCGCGCCGCTAAGCATACGGCGAGCGCAACCCAAGGCCGCCTGACCCTGACCTTTGTGCTCGGTGAGATATATCGATTGCCTGGGGGCGACTGCCGCGCGATAAAGACCGCTGTCCTCGCAACCCGCGAGGGTCAGGCGACCCTGCTTGGCGAGTTGGAAACCATGCCGCACACCCTGGTCGACATCGTCGGTGTGGATGGCCCGCTCATCTGGACCGACGCCGGCTGCACCAGTCAGCCGGCATCGTCCCTATGGCGCACTCAGCCAACACTGAGTTCGGTGGTCACCTATGTCAATGGCATCGAAGACGAGGAAACTACTGAGGACGCGTCGCCGGCCAAACTCGCTGCCGAAAATGCATGACTCACCGGAGTCGATCATTTGCGCTCATCCCGAATTGCTGGAAGCGGACCAGCACATCGCAGCGAGTTTTCTCGACCTGCGCTCGCGCTATAAAGATCAGGACCTGAACGATCTGGTGGATGGTCAGCGGCACTGGTTGATGGAACGCAACGATTGCCGTAATACCCCCACATGGCAGCCCTACGACGAGGGTGAATTCGGTTGTCTTAAAACCATCATGGGGCGGCGATGGCAGCGACTGGATGATCTCTATGCTCGACAGATCACCTTGTCAGCCACCGTGGCCGACTACCGGTTTGTAGACCCCGCTTATTTGTCAAAGCACGCCAAGGCCTACATCGGCAAGTTCGTGCATGTCTTCGGCGCGCTGCATTTCGACGATTGCGGGCATGCCCGGCTGGGCCAGATTTCCTGGCGAAGCGGCACCTTCGAGGTGCGCTCGGCAGAGCCATCGCAGGAGCCGTGCGATTCGGCGTTTGGCTACTGGACCGGAACGGTTACCGCCGATAAAGGCGACATCTATCTTTCGCGCTGAGGGCGATGTGCCGTGACTGCCTGCTGGTTCTTTGGAGAAGATACTTGAACATACCGCATGCCTCGCGCAGGCAGCGCGCCATCGCGTTGTTCAGATGGATGCTCTTTGCGTTGGCGATGGGCCCACACACCTTGAGCTGGGCTCATCCGTCTGCCGCTGAGCGCGCCGCCGGAAAGACTTCAGCGGCTGGGGTCGACGCGTTGGCATGCGCCGAAGACACCACGGCGAGCGCGGCCAAGGCGCTGCATTTTGCCGGTGCTGCCGATTTCTGGCGCGAAGGACGCAACGCTGCGTGCAGACTGGACCCGGTCCACTCTGATCGAGCCATCGTGGCGCTGACCTATGTTCACGGCGAAGAGATCACTGGCCAGCCGCAACAGGGCTATGCTGCGGAGGAGCGCGATCTCGATCTGCTCGTCATCGACCTCGGCGACGGGCAGATCATCGCGCATCGTCACGAGGACGCGGCTATCGAGGACGATGGAGAGCGGTTCGAGGGCATGGCAATCGACACCGGACGCTATGTTCTGGCCAAGGGGCAGCGTGCCTTTGGTGTTCGCACGATAAACGCCAGCCATTGCCGCTGCATCAACAACCGTGTGGAGAGTCTGACCCTGTACCTGCAGCATGGCAGTCGCCTTGATCGGATATTGTCGACCCATGCATCGGAGTGGCAGGCCTCATATGAAACAGGCTCAGAGCCTCCGCCGACCTGTGCGGAATCGGCAACGACATTGACGACGACCGTCATGGTCGGTGCCGGCAACAGTCACGGGCTGGCCGACCTCCGATTGGCGACAACGGCAACATCCAGTGACGTGGATGATGATGCTTCCGCCACGAAGTGCCCTGCGCTTGCTCCCGGCAAAAAAATAGTCACGCTTCATTTCGATGGGCAAAGCTACAAATAGCCGTCCGTCACAAGCGACTGGCATGGTCAAGAGGGCGAAGCGCCACAGGTTAGCTGCGTGGCTTGATGCTCCCGCGTCTTTGGACACGTTTCGCGTCTATGGGTGAGCGTGCGGGCCGAGCTAAAGCAACTGGCGCCGTCGAGGTCGGTGGCTTGAAGTGGGCGGGGCTGGAGGCCCCACCCACCTTTCATCACGACGTCAATGCATGTTTCACCGTGGGCAAGCCGACGGTCGACAAACGTCAGAACGACAGGCTCCAGTTGTTCAGCGTGCCGGAATCACCGGGTACCCCGCCGTCATCGTCCGACACTTGGAGCTGCCAGCTGCCATTGGCTGGTATCGCCGAGGCATCGACGGTGTAGGTCGCATTGATGTCGCCGTCGTCGTTGTAGTCCGGGTTTTGCAGCACGACCTGGCTGCCGTCCGGGCCGATCAGGGTAATCGTCAGATCACCCGACCAGTTGTGCGCGATGCTTACTTGCACCTTCAGTGCAGACGAGGCATTACCGCTACGACCGCTTACCGCGATGCTGCTGGCCATCGTGGCGTTGTCGCCAATACTCATGGGCGTGTTATTGCTGAATACGCTATTGCCGCTTGCGGCCACGCTGACGGCGATGGTTTTCGCGTTGGTTTTGCCGCTGGCGCTATCGCTGACCGTTTCGGTGACGTTGTAACTGCCGGCCGCGGCGTAGGTATGGTTCGGGTTGGCCGCGGTCGAGCTTGCGCCATCGCCGAAGTTCCAGGCGTGGCTGCCGATGCTGCCACCGCTGTCGGTGGAGCTATCGGTAAAGCTGGCGGCAAGACCATTGACCGTAAAGCTGAAACCGGCGATCAGCGCGTTGCCGGTCTGGCCGATCGCCAATAGTGCCTCGCCGGCCTGGCCGCCTTGATAGATGTTCGACACTTCACTGGCACTGAGCACGCGCGACCAGATCGCCAGATCATCGATATCGGCCGTACCCGAGTACGCACCGTTGCCGCTACCGCCGATCAAGGTGTTGAAGTTCGCGTTGAGCGAGGCGGTTCCGCTGGTGCCGAGCGGACTGGTGTTTTGCGCCACGCCGTCCAGATAGGTGGTGACCTGGTTTTGCGTTCGACTGAACGTAATATCGATCAAATGCCATTGGCTATCGGCGAGGGTCAGCCCCACATCGTGACGCGTGCCGCCGACGGTATTCCAGTTGACCGATTTGCTGAGCGTCGTCGCTACCAGCCAACCCGTATTGCTGCCGCTGGTCCAATTCTTGTTGCCGAAAATGGCGGCATCGGTGGTCGAGGCAGTTCGTAGCCAAAGCGATACCGTGAAATCATTGGCATAGACGCTTTCCATGTTGCCCAGCGAAGCCACCCAATCACTGGGCACGCCGCTGCTGCCGTTATTGCGAAAGCTTGCGGCGGCGCCGAATTTGCCCGCGACGTATCGCGCGGTACCGCTCAGCACGCTGGCATTATGGGTGCCGGCCTGGGCGTAAAGGGTGTTGTCGAAGCTGAGATAGCTGGCCAGGCCGGTGGTGTCCACCGGGACCAGCGGGCCGGTCAGCGTGACGTATACCGGCGCCGAGCTGACTACCTTGCCGCCGTCGTATAACGCTTTGACGCTAAGCGTGTCGCTGCCGACGGCGGCATGATTCCAGCTGAAGGTGTACGGCGCCTGCGTTGCTTCACCCAGCAGCGTGCTGCCGTTATAAAACTGGACCTTGGTGATGTTGTGCCCGTTGGCAATCACGCTGGCATTCAGCGTAATAGCTGCACCGGTGGTGGCGCTGCTCAAATTGCCGGGGCTGTCCAGCGACACCACCGGCTGCGGTGCCGCGGTATTCCAGACGTCGCTGATCGAGTTGGCGCTGGCCGCCGCGCCGGCATAAGGCAGCCCGTACATATCCTCCAGCGTACGCAGCACGTTGTAGTGATTGATGGTTTCCGAATAATTGCCGGGGCTGATCATCGGCCCAATGAACAGTGTTGGGATGTGGTTGGTATCCGGAGCGTCGCTGCGCGATTCATCCCAGGTGAGAACCAGCAGGCTGTTATGCGTCATCGCCCACTGCGCATAGCTGGACATATGCAAGCGCAACCAGTTGTCGCCGTGATTGACGCCATCGTTGTGCATATTGTCGTCTTCGGTGGCGTGCACAAAAGAGACGGTCGGCAGCGTACTGAAATCGGTCGGGAAATCCTGCATGGTGTGCATGACCGAGGGCAGCATCGTGTTGAGTGGCTGCGGGCTGGCGGTGCTGGTCCACCAGATGGCGACGTTTTCGCTCGGGTAATAGGTGCCATACGGGCTCGTATATCCAGCCTCGGCCGTGCCGGCAAAACCATCGGACGGCAGCCCTTCGGCAAACTGACTGAAGGAGTAGTGCGCGGCCTGGAGTTGGGCGCCGAGGTTGGACACCGTCAGCGGCAGCTTGGCCGGTGTTTCATTGGCGGTAATCCCTTGCGAGCCGCCGGAGAACAGCTCCATATAGTTGGGCTCGCTGGGATGCTGCACACCGTGCGAATCGGTAAAGCTCGCCGCAATCGGCAGCAACGCATTGATAAACGGCGCACCGGTGTTTGGATCGGCGTTACCGACGATATCGGCGTAGTCCTTGTTTTCCATCATGACCACGACCACATGGTCGGGGCGGGAAACGACGGTTGTGCGGGTCTGGGCGGCAACCCCGGTGGCAACCAACAGCAACGGTATGAAACTGCAGCGAGCCATACTTGCGAGCGTACGCATTGCACTGTCTCCGAAGGGAATGGAATAAGCGGGGCACGAGCACCATCACGCAGCCGCACTCGTACGCCTGCTGGCGCTTTGATGCGCGCGTGGCAGGCGGATGAGCGTGCGTATGAAGTGAGTGCCCCGCTGCGCATTTCATGCGGGATTGGGGTCAGGCGAATGTAAGCGACTGCGCAGGTGGCCGCGCCTGTCTAGTGCGATGCCGGACATGGCTGTTTACGCGGCTGGAAAGCTGTGCGCTGACTCGCCGCATGTGACTGCTTGCCACGGCGCGGCGCATCCCGCACACAGCCATCGAAAGACGCACCGGATGGCGGATCACCGAACGGCATGTCTGCGCTAGACAACGTGAAAATACCGTATAGAAGTCTATACACCATGAAGAACGAGCCGCGATGGCCGTCACATATTGGCCAGGGGAATAGGCATACAACAGCCGTGCAGTCAGCGCATGGTTGCTCCCATCAGCACTTTCTGGCTGCGCGTTATCCCTTTGACCTCACCCAGGTATGCATAGGAGATAGTGCAATGAAGATCCAGCGTCCTCTACTTCCGGCGCTCTGCGCCTTTGCCTTCGGGCTAGCCTTTGCCATCAATGTGTCCGCCAAGGCGGACGACGTCAGTTGCCTGACCAGCTGTCTTGCCTCGTGCGAGGGTACCTCGACCAATCCTGCGGTCGTCGCATTGTGTAATTTCGACTGCCCCTATATCTGCTCCGGTGGCGGTGAATAAAGTCTGTGCGATAGCAGCAGGGCGACTCACCAGAACTGTACCGCTTAAATACGGTATCGCTTAAGAGCAGCACCGCTGAAGAACAGCGTCGCTTCAAAACCACCCCGCTTAAGACGTGTCGCACCAAAACGTTCGGGATAACTCACTGACGCACGCGTGATGGAGTCTGCGAGCCCCGTCGATACGCGAGTATCGACGGGGTATTGGATGTCGATGCATGCGGTCGTGCCTTGCTGTGGCACTGTGCCGCGGGCCGTTCGATTCACGCTGTGACGACGCGGATAAAGCGAGCTTCCGTGGCTAGCGAAACAAGGCAGGATCATCACCGATGAAATTCGCCAAGGCCGTGCTTGTGATCGCGGTATTCCTCGCGCTTGGGATGTTTGGCGGCAAGCTGGCCGGACCGACGATTAGCGCCTGGATGCGACCGGGTCCGGTCCAACATGGCGACTACGGCAAGTACCTCCAGGCCAGCGGTAAATCGCTGGTGCTTTTCTCCACATCGACCTGTCCGCATTGCAAGCAAGCACGAGATTATCTTGCCAGCCGTCACTTGGACTATCAGGACTATGTCATCGATAAATCGCCTGATGCGATGAAGCTGTACTTGACGCTGGACGAAAAGACCGTGCCTATCCTGCTTACCGCCAACACAAAAATCCGTGGCTTCCGTGCCGCGGTGCTCGACAACGCATTGAGTTTCTCTGCCTCTCCGCCGTCGCCTTGATCGCGGGTTCGGCTGTTCTCGAGCAGCGCTAGTTTTGCTGATCATCACAGCGAGCCTGCCGGCCCGGCGGTGGGATCTTAAGTCTTCTTCGTAGCACCGATTTGCCGATGCTCGAATCATCGGCGAAGGCGCTGGCGATGCTTGCTGCAACCGAGGATGCCTTTTCGGCACAGCGCGGATAGTGCTGTTGTATCCCCTGACCTTCGACACTGGGTAACGCCAGGCTGGTGACTTAGCGTGCGAAGCCATGGCGGTATCCGGCGATGCAGCTGCTGGAGATGGGCCATGCCACGTCTGTTATGTCCGATTGGACGCATCACCTAGAGCGGTATCCATGACCAATCTCCATTTAAAGCCCATGGCCATTGCGTTAAGCCTGGCTTTGTCGCTGAGCGCCTGCGGCAAGCACGAAGCCGCCACCGACACATCCGCGCCCGCCAAAAGCAGCAGCGCGATGCCGGCAAGGGCGGCCAGCGTTGCCGCCGCGCCTGTTGCAAAAAGACCGTTCGACGTCAGCGAGCTGGATAACACCATCGCTGCCTGCCAGGACTTCAACGGCTTCGTCAACGCCAAATGGGTGGCCGCCAATCCGATTCCGCAAGACCGCAGCGGCTGGGGTGCCTACGATGCGCTGGCCGAGAGCAGTCTCAACACGCAGCATGAGATCGTGGATGCGGCCAACCAAGGCGCCGACCGTGGGCAGGCCGGTTCGATCGAGCAGAAGATCGGCTGGTTCTACCGTTCGGGCATGAACGAAGACGCCATCAACAAGGCTGGCTTCGAGCCGATCAAGCCGCAGTTAGATGCGATCGGCAAGCTCAAGTCGTCGGCCGACGTGGTCGACTACATCGACCGCAGCTTCAGCGAGGGCGAGCAGCCGCTGTTCAACTTTGGCGCCAGCCCGGACTACCAAGACGCCACGATGCAGATTGGCTACGCCAGCCAGGGTGGCCTGGGCCTGCCGACCAAGGACTACTACAGCGAGCCGAAGTACGCCGATATCCGCGCGGCCTATGTCGCTTACATCGTCACATCGCTGCAGCTGGTCGGTGTGCCTGCGGACGACGCGAAAGCGCAGGCCGACGAGGTGATGAAATTCGAGACCCAGCTCGCCCATGCTTCGCTGTCGCCGGAGCAACAGCGCGACTTGAAGAATCAGTACCACTATCTGACCCTCGCCCAGGCCGACAAGGTTACCCCGCACTTCAGCTGGCAGGCATTCTTTAGCGCGCAAGACCTGGCCGGTGTCAAAGGCTTTTCGCTATCGCAGCCGAAGTTCTTTGCCCAGCTCGACAACCTGCTCGCAGGCACGCCGGTAACGCAGTGGCAAGCGTATCTGCGCTTCCATGCGATCGATGGCGCGGCCAACGATTTATCCGAAGATTTCCAGCAGGCCAAATTTGCGTTCTACGGCCAGGCCTTGTCCGGGCAGCCACAGCAAAAATTGCGCTGGAAGCGCGTGCTGGCTACCGTCAACGGTGATATGGGCGAGGCGCTAGGCCAGCTCTATGTGGCCAAGATGTTCACCGCCGAAGCCAAGCAGCGCGCCGAGGTACTGGTCGACAACGTGCGCAACGCGCTGAAAGCGCGCATCGAGAAACTGGATTGGATGAGCGCCGACACCAAGGCCAAGGCAATCGCCAAGTGGGATACGTTCTTGCCGAAGATTGGCTACCCGGAGAAGTGGCGCGACTGGTCCGGCCTTGAGATCAAGCCGGGCGATTACTACGCCAACGTCAAGGCGGCGGTCAAGTTCAACTACCGCTACGACATCGCTCATATCGGCCAGCGCACCGACCGCAAAGAGTGGAGCATGACCCCGCAGACGGTTAACGCCTACTACAACGCCTCTGACAACACGATCAATTTTCCGGCAGCGATCCTGCAGCCGCCGTTCTTCGACGCCAGCGCCGACGATGCGATCAACTACGGCGGTATCGGTGCGGTCATCGGCCACGAGGCCAGCCACGGCTTTGACGACGAAGGCAGCCAGTTCGACGGTGCGGGCAACAATAAGAACTGGTGGAGCAAGGGCGACCGCGCCCAGTTCGAGGCGCGCACCGACCAACTGGTACGGCAGTTCAACGAGTACGCGCCGATCAAGGACCATCCCGAGCTACATGCCAATGGCCAGTTAACCTTGGGCGAAAATATCGCCGACCTGGGCGGCCTGAATGTAGCCTATGACGCCTTGCAGGCCGCGTTGCAAAAGAGCCCGAATGATGCGGCGAAACAAATCGATGGCTATACCCAGGAGCAGCGCTTCTTTCTCAATTGGGCCCGTATTTATCGCTCAAGCATGCGCGAGAAAAAGGCCTTGCTCTACCTCAGCACCAATGTGCACGCATCGCCTTCGCTACGGGTGATCGGCGCGCCGTCGAATATGCAGGCCTTCGCCGCCGCCTTTCAGTGCAAGCCGGGCGACGCGATGGTCAGGCCGGCCGAGCAGCAGGTGAAGATCTGGTAAGCGCCCGATCGCCGCGGTCGCGCTTGGCGATGGGGTAGGCGCTATGCTCAGGCACGTGGCGGCACCCAGACGTTAAGGGGCCGCCAGATGCTTTCTTTCGCCATAGGTAAGGGAATATCCACGATATGAACCGCATGCTGAGAAATACCGCGCTGCTCGCTTGCTGCGTGGCCACCGGCTTGGGCGCGAATGCCGCCCTGGCGGCCACTTGCGCGCCTGCCGATGCGACATTGGCAGGGCATTACTATCTTGAAGGCGTCAGCGAGGTGGGTTCGGAGATTCTGCTGCGGCCCGATGGCAGCTTCGACTATATGCTGGCATACGGCGCCGAGGATCACCTGGCGAAGGGTTGCTGGAGCCATCATGGTGAGCAAGTGTCCTTGCTTTCGACCGGCTCAGCGGGTAGTGCACAGGCCTTCAAACAGCTGGATCTCAAGGCGAGGGCGGACCATGGCCTGGTCGCCGATATGGGTAACGGTGTCATGGGTACCTACCTAGCGCATTGATCGAGCCGGGCATGCATGGCTTTAATCAGTGCGCGGCTGCCGCGTCTTGTGAATGGGCATAGGCCTGAGCGATGAGCGATTCATCCATGCAACCGGCGCCATCAGCTGACTCCAGTTCCGTCTTCGAGGGTTTTACGGCGGCGCTGGGGATCAGCGTTGCCTTGATCGTGCTCGATGGCGCTGTGCTTGCCGGCGGCCTGCTTGCATGGAGCGCGCCTTTCTGGCCGATCTTCTTTCTGCTTTCGCCGCTGCTGCTGTTTGCTTTTGTCGGCAAGCTGCTGTGGCTGGCGCGACGCGGAAGGCAGCGCGCCTTCAACGGCTTTGCGATCACCATGCTGCTGATATGGCTACCGCTGATCAGCCTGTTCGCCTGGCTGCTTTACGATATTCAGACGCATGGGTTCGCTAC
>NZ_JAPDPE010000082.1 GCF_026283955.1 Dyella silvatica
GTTCGACAATGCGCTGGTTCTTTGCAACCAGATCGATTTTGCGAAAGCCGAAATCGCAATGCTGCACCCATGCCGCCAAGCCCAGCGTCGAATCGGACAGATGCTGCCAGGCGCATCCTTGGGTCGCTGGGCGCGAGGGCGGTTTTTCCGCAGCGGCTGTCGGTTGTGCAGCCAACAGCAGGCTTGCAACAAGCAAGGCTAGATAACCGGTCTTGGTCATGATTCTGTACGTCCTGTGTGGTGCTGGCTGAGCAAGCGTAGCTTGGATCAGGATATCGGTGGCACTTTCCTCTCGCAGCGGCAGCGCTTGCCGTTAGCGCGCCGACATCGTCGCGGCGTGGATGGCCGGATGAACGCGGCGCATCGCTGATGGCTAAGGTGGGGAGTCTGACGGCAGCCGAGCGCCACGCTGTGCAAATCACGGTATGGCGATCGAGTGCATGACTTCGCCTGGGTCGACGACCATCAAGCGATCGCATCCGATGGCTTGGCGATGGCCCTGGTCGGGCAAGTGGAGAGGGGCGTTGTCGCATGCTGTTATGCGGCCGGCGAACTGGCGCTGCGGCCGCAGCTATCCGCTGCAGTGACGACGCGCCGCGGCGGAATCTGTCATGCCATTCGCCGAACAGACGTCCGAACATCATCACGAAATCTTCACGCGCCGCGCTTGCGCGCGCCAGCGCATGTCTTTGCTGCCTGGGTAGGGGGATTTCGTTCGCTCGCGTTTTCTTACGAGTGGGGCATGTTTTCTCGTCATATTTTGCGAGAGTCGGATGTGATCGATAAGCCATGCCCACGCCATTGCTTGGGGACGATGGCTGCATTGCGGGCGCTATACGGATTTTTCCATCAATAAATTTGGCGAGCGTGGCTTGCCGAGTCCAGAGGAGTGTGCACATGTTGAACCACCGTAGAAAACTCTTGAGTCTCGCTGTGATCGGCGCATGCATGGTGGCCTCGCTAGCCCATGCCGCTGACACGATTGGTTTTTGGCATGAGGTGCCGCAAGCCAGCCCTGCTCAGGCAGCGTCTGCTGCCCGCACGCAGAGTGTGGGGACCAAAAGCATCGTACCGTCGGCATATCGTGTTTTCACGCTGGACTTCGGCAGTTTGAAAACCGAGTTGAACGCCAGTGCGCGCTCGATCCGCAGCGCCCAGAGCAACAATTTCGCGCTGCCGCTTCCTGAAGGCGGCACCACTTATTTCACGCTGTCCGAATCGAATGTGCTGCCCGCTGCGCTGGCCAAGCGTTATCCGGACATCAAGAGCTACAAAGGGGTGGACGACAAGGGCCGGCGCCTGCGCCTGGATGTGACGCCGCAGGGTGTCGAAGCCACGGTGTACGACGATGGCGGTATTTGGCTGGTGCAACGTGCGGAAAAATTGAGCGGCAAGATCAGCGCCGCCTCATCCGCTGGCGACCAGTACTGGAGCTTCCGCCGTTCGGCGTTGCCGTCTTCCATCTCTACCTTCAAGGAGCCGGCATTCGAGCAGAGCGAACTCGACGCCTTGAAGGCGAATCTCAAATCCAAGCCGGCCGCCGCGGCAGCCAAGGGCGGCTCCTCGCTTTATACCTATCGCTTGGCGATAGCGGCCACTAGTGGCTATACCAAGAACTTCGGCGGCAAAGTCGAGAATGGCCTGGCGGCCGTGACCGCCTTGGTCAATCGGGTCAACGAAGTCTACGAAACCGATCTCGGCGTGCATTTAACCCTCATCGCCGATGAAGACAAGATTATTTATACCGATAGCAAAACCGACCCGTACGCTGGCATTACGCCAGGCAGTGCCGCGATGAATGCCAAAAACGTCACCAACCTGACCGCGGTCATCGGCGATAAGCAATTCGATGTGGGCCACGTGGTCGCCGCCGAAGGCGATGGCGGCAGGGCCGATATCGGCAGCACCTGCGCAAGCAACAAGGCTTCTGGCAGTACCGGTCGTCCCGATCCGGTCGGCGATGCGTTCGTGGTCGACTACGTTGCGCACGAGATCGGCCATTCGTTTGGCGGCCATCATCCTTTTGCGGGATGCGACGGCTTTGCCGGGTTTGGCGCATACGATGACGTAAAGTACGCCGCGGAACCGCGCAGCGGAACCACGGTCATGGCCTATGCCGGCGTATGCGGCACGACTGATCTGCAGCCGCACTCGGACCCGTACTTCAACGTGATCAACATCGATCAGATCCAGACCCATATCGCCGGCACCGGCGGCAGCTGTGCGGTCAAGAAAGCCAATACCAGCAACGCAGCGGTCATCGACAGCGATTCACTGAAGGCCAACGCTAAGTCGATTCCTGCCAAGACCCCGTTCGCGCTGAAAGCCAAGGCCAAGTCCGGCAATGCCGACGCTGTTCTCAATTACACCTGGGAAGAGGCCGATACCGGAAAAGCCGAAGCGAGCGCGGCGGCGCTGAAGGACACGGGGGCGGGCCCGATCTTCCGTTCGTTCTCGGGTAATACCACCGGCGAGAGGGTTTTCCCCAAGTTGGCCACCGTACTGGGCGAACAAGGTTTGGATAAAGGCGAGGTCTACCCCGCGACCAAGCGTCCTTTGAAGTTCCGGGTGACGGTGCGCGATGGCGTGGCAACCTCGGACGCCAACTCAAGTGGCCCGACCACGACCACCGGCGACGTTACCGTCAATGTGGTCAACACCGGCAGCGCCTTCGCCGTGACCGCGCCGAGCACGGCGGTGAATTGGAAGGCCGATAGCCAGCAGACCATTAGCTGGAACGTCGCCAAGACCGATGTTGCACCGATCTCTTGCGCGAAGGTGCGGGTGGATTTGTCGCTGGACGGAGGCCATGTCTATCAGCCTACGCCGCTGTTGGCGAGCACCGATAACAACGGTTCGGCCAAGGTCACGCTACCGTCCAAGATAGCCTCCACCAAGGCCCGTTTTAAGATCAGTTGCACCGACAACATCTTCTTCGCCGTGTCGCCGAAGAACGCAACGATTTCACTCTAAGCTGGCTCAGTGCGTTTAAGCGTGGGGAAACTCTGGATTTCCAGGGTTTCCCCACGGTTGTCTCTGATCGATCGGCTGCCCATGATGTGCGGCGCACGATGGTGTGCATTCGCAGCCGTGCTGGCTGCGCAGGCCTTGCCTGGCTCAGGCCATATCCGACCAGGCCATCGGCGGCATCTGCACTGGGCAGGGCGACGGTAGCTCAATCTGCCGACGTGGCCGCATCGTAGACACAGCTCAACACCGCCGCCGCCGCGGCATACAAGGTCGGCGGCACATCGTCACGCATACGCAAGGCGGCGAGCAGGGCGGCGACCTGTGGATCGCGGTGCAAGGGCAGGCCGAGTTCGTGTGCCCGCGCAAGCAGGCGCTCCAGTGCCTCGGGGGCGAGCGGCGCGGCTGCGTGGTCGCCGCTGCTTAATCGCAGGCTGACTTTGCGCTGGGGCGACGGCGGCAGTTCGTTCATGCGGTGGTTTTCAGCAGCACAGCGTTGCGTGCCTGGGTGCTGGCTTGCGGCAAACCGCTTTGGCAGCTCAGTTGATCCAGGGTGAGTCCGCTGTTGGCCGCCGCGTGGCGCAGCAGGGTAAAGCGGTCTTCGAGTTTTTGCACGGTGGCGGCATGTTGCGCCCACAGTCGCACGCTCAGGCGCAGGCCGCGTAATTGCAGCTCGCCCTGCACCGGGCCGAGCGCGGGCAGATCGAGCGCAAAGCCCAGGGTCCAGCTGCCGCAGTCTTCATCGCTGGCGGCAAATTCCAGTTGCAGTTGCAGTACGTCCTGGCCGTGCTCGCCTTGAACCGGGATCTCGACGATCCAGGCCGCGGTCGCCGTGGATTCCAGTTGCGCGACTTCCAGCCGCGCCAGCGCGGCGTGTACATCCGTATGCAATTTGCCAAGCAAGGGGCGCAGGGCGATGCTGTCGCCGCTTTCGATCCATTCGGCGGCAACCGGCAGCGCGCGTGACTGCGCCTGAAGTCCGCGATGTTGCAGTGGCGGGGCAGTCTCGGGGCCGCCGGTGGCTGGCTTCGGTGCGTAGCCGGCGGCGTGCAGCACACTGCTCAGGCGTAACAAGGCGGCTTTCCAATCGTCTTCGCCGAGCGCGGCATCCAGCCCGGCGGCGCTGGCCAATTGGCTTTCCAGAAACAGTCCGCTGCGCAGTACCGCTTCGCGCAGGCCGGGGCCGCTGCGAATTTCCTCGGGCGTGCGAATGCTGTGTTCGAGCAAGGCCAGGGCGGTGCGTAATTGCGGCGGCAGTTGGCGCAATACCGGGCGCTGCGCCAGCGTCGTCAAGGTGGCGAGTAATGGGGCGTAGCCGTTCTGTTGTGGCAGGCGCTCGCGCAAAACCCGCTGTACGGCTTGTTCGGGGCCAGTGCCGGCCAGTACCTCCAGCAGCGGTTGTGCGCCGAGGCTGAGCACGCGTACTTGAAACTGCGGCGGCAAGGGGTTGCTCGGTGTTTCCGTGGTCACCGTCATGGCGCCCACCTGCAAGATCAATAAGCCTTGCGCACTCGTCCCCAGCGAACGTGCCAGAAGCACGTTGCCAATGCGCCAGCTTTCGGCGCTGCTGCCTGCTGCGGCGCCTGCCCAGGTCAGTGCGGCAAGGCTGGTGGGTTGAATAATCAAGCGAGCTCCGTTGAGCGAGCTTGCGCCGAATGCGCATTTGACTCATGCATCGGCCTGCCGCGCAGGAACTTGAGGGTTGCGGCCTGTCGCCAGTGGGCCTGAGAGGAAGACAAAAGCCACTCAAGCCCGTCCGCTGACGGCCGATAAGCACTGCAATCACAACGCTGTATACAGCAGGGCAGGCATGGCGAACCAACAACAACGGGCGACGGATTCGCGGCAGCTCATCGAGTTGCCGGAGGATTGCCGCATGGCCGCGCTGCCGGCACTGCAAACGCAGCTGCTGGCCGCCTTGCAGCAACCCGGTTTTAGCGTGGCTGCCGCCGCCGTAAGCCGGATCGACACCGCCGCCTTGCAATGGCTGGTGGCCTGCCGCCGCGAGGCCGCCGCCAGCGCGTGCTCGATGCATTGGCAAGGTGTCAGCGAGGTCGTTCGCGACGCCGCCGCATTACTCGGCCTGACCCAGGTATTGGAACTCCCGGCATCCGTGCCGGCTTGAATTGAGGTGGACGATGGCAAAGATTCTTGCAGTAGACGATTCGGCTTCGATGCGCGGCATGGTGGCTTTTACCTTGCGCGGCGCCGGCTATGAGGTAAGCGAGGCGGAGAACGGCCAGCTGGCGCTGGATGCCGCGCGCGGTACGCGCTTCGACCTGGTGCTGGCGGACGTCAATATGCCGGTGATGGACGGCATCAGCATGGTGCGCGAGCTGCGCACGCTGAGCGAGTACAAAGGCGTGCCGATGTTGATGCTGACCACCGAGTCGCACACCGACAAGAAAATGGAAGGCAAGGCCGCTGGCGCCACCGGCTGGCTGGTCAAGCCGTTCGATCCCGAGCAATTGCTGGCCACGGTCAAGCGCGTGTTGGGCTAAGTCATGGCCAACGTCAGCCTCGCTCAGTTTCATCAGACCTTCTTCGAGGAAAGCGCCGAAGGACTTGCCGCGATGGAATCGGCATTGCTGGCGCTGGACGATGGCGGCGATGCCGAACTGGTGCACGGCATTTTTCGCGCTGCTCATTCGATCAAGGGCGGTGCGGCGACCTTTGGTTTTCCAGAGATGGCCGCCTTTACGCACGAGGCGGAGTCGCTGCTTGACGAATTGCGCGATGGCCGTCGTGCCATCGACGCAGGCATGGTCGAGCTGCTGTTGCGCACCGTGGATTGCCTGCGCGGCATGTTCGAACGGGCCCAAGGTGGGCAGCCGCTGGCCGATGCCGACAGCGAGCAATTGCGCCAAGCCCTGGCCGCGGCCATGCAGCGCGGTGCAACTGCTGAAACATCGCCCGGCAAGCAGGCAGCGCCGGCGAATGACGCCAAGGTGACCTGCTGGAAGATTTTGTTTCGCCCGCACCCGGGCATGCTGGCCGGCGGTAACGATCCGCTGCGTCTGTTGCGTGAGCTGGCCGAGTTAGGGCGGCTGGACGTACGCCCCGAACTGGACCGCCTGCCGAAACTGGCGGTGCTGCCAACCGACGAATGTCATATCGGCTGGCAGATCGAACTGCACGGCAACACCACCCGCGCAGCGATTGCCGCCGTGTTCGATTGGGTCGAAGACGAGTGTGAATTACAGATCGAGCCTGCCGTTACCGTATCGGTGGTTACCGAACCTGTAGTGGTGCCGGTAGCCACGGCAGGCGCCACGATAGGCGATGCCGCACCACGCGCAGCGCGCGAGGTATCGACCGCTGGCGAGGGTGGATCGGTGCGCGTAGGCATCGACAAAATCGATGGCTTGATCGACCTGGTCGGCGAGCTGGTGATTACCCAGTCGATGCTCGACACCTTTCGCGAAGAGTTCGACATGGCGCGGCTGGATCAATTGCAACAAGGGCTGGCGCAATTGGCCCGGCATGCACGCGCGCTGCAGGAAAGCGTGATGGGCATACGCATGTTGCCGATCAGCGCGGTGTTCAATCGCTTTCCGCGTTTGGTCCGTGACTTGAGCCAGAAGCTTGGCAAGCAGGTCAAGCTGGATCTTGTCGGCGAGCACACCGAACTCGACAAAACGGTGCTGGAGAAAATTGGCGATCCGTTGGTGCACTTGGTGCGCAATGCCATCGACCACGGCCTGGAATCACCAGCGCGCCGTCGCGCCGCGGGTAAAAGCGATACCGGCACGCTGCGCCTGGAGGCCTCCCATCGCGGTGGTTCCATCGTGGTGGAGATCAGCGACGACGGCGCCGGCTTGAATCGCGATGCCATTGTTGCCAAGGCGATACAGCGAGGCCTGATGGCTCCCACCGATCAACTCAGCGACGAGGCGGTTGCCGAGTTGATCTTCCAGCCTGGTTTTTCCACCGCCGCCACCACGACCGACCTCTCCGGTCGTGGCGTGGGCATGGATGTGGTGCGCCGTAACGTGGTGGATCTGGGTGGCAGCGTGCATATTCGCAGCCAGCCCGGCAGCGGCACTTTGTTCACCATCACCTTGCCGCTGACCTTGGCGATTATCGATGGTCTCACCGCGGCGGTAGGCGATGAGCGTTACATCGTGCCGCTGGTGTCGATTGTGGAGTCCGTGCAATTGCGCGCTGAGGCGATTCGCACGGTCGTGGGTGGCGGTGAGTTATTCCGTTTTCGCGATGCGTATGTACCGATTATTCGCCTGCGTGAGGCATTTGCTGCTCACGGTGTCGATGCTGCTGACGATGGCGGCTTGGTGATTGTGGTCGAGGGTGGGGATACGCGGGTTGGTTTGTTGGTGGATGCGTTGATTGGCCAGCAGCAGGCGGTGGTGAAATCGCTGGAGGCTCATTATCAGCGAGTGAATGGGATTTCTGGAGCGACGATTCTGGCGGATGGGTCGGTGGCTTTGATTGTGGATGTGGTGGGGTTAGTGAGAATGCAGGGGCGGCGTAGGGCGGCCTGAGTTTGTTGTTTGCTTTGATTGATTTGTTTTCGCTGAGATTTCGCTGCTGGGTTTTTTAGTGGTGGACCGGTAATGACGCTGCACGCATTCTTGCTCACGCGCAAGCCAATGCACACATGCCAAATGTTGCCTGACCACAAGATTTAGCGAAGTCATTCCATTGCGGAAAATAGAGATAATGGAATCGTCTCCGATTCATGTCTGCTGTCTCAGGCATGGTCCGTCGCGTAAAAATAAATCTCAGGAGCAAATATGGGCTATCGAGTCGTGTGGAGGGCTGGCGCTTTCTTGCTAGCCATAGGCATGGGTCTGGCTGGCTGGGGTGTAGCCAACGCATGTGATGTTCCGTGAAACCCATGCGCGACTTCGTTGCCAAGCTCAACCACGCCGCGGATACCGGCCAATGGGCCTGCACGATGGATTTATTGGACGGCTGGGCTAAGGCCGATGCCTTGATGGGCCCCATTTCCGGCTACCAGGGCTACTACGAGCGCTCGTGGGCGGGAACGGACTTCGCACTGGTGGTGCTCCACCTGCCCGCCAACGTCAAAGACGCTAACCCCGGTCGCCTGAACGCTATCAGCCAGTGGCTGGAACACATCGCGGTTGCCACGCGTGACGCCGATGCGATCAATCATCTGCACAATAATCTGGTGTATTGGGCCGGCCTGAATCTGGTTGCCATCGGTACGGTCGCGCATAACCCTGAACTGGTCGATGCCGGACTCGCGCGTGCGCGCGAGGGCATTCATGACATCGGCCCCAATGGCGCTTTGGAGCGTGAGGTGAAACGTGGCGATCGTGCGCTTCACTATCATACGTTCGCGCTTATCCCACTCGTCTTTACCGCCGAACTCGCACGACAGCAACACGTCGACCTTTACCAGGAGAACGGCCACGCTATCGCCCGGCTGGCCAACCTGGTCACTGAGGCTGTCATCGACCCGTCCAGCTTCGCGAAAATCACCCCGATCAAACAGCAACTATTCCCTTGGACCTTCCAGGACGAGTTGTCGTGGATGGAGCCTTACTACGCGCGCACCCGAGATCCCCGACTGCCGGGATTGATTGCGCCACGCCGCCCGTTGAGCGAATGGCGTCTGGGTGGCAATGTCACTGAGATATGGGGCGTGCCGCTTTCGCCAGCGGAAAAGAACTGACAAGCCCCTCATCGGGGCGCATCTATAAAGAAGATAAGTGCCGCACGGGCTTGATGGGCTGAGTTGATCTCAGCTCATCAGGATCGCAGCTCCGGGCGACAGGCGATATTTACGCAGGCCTGCTTCGCATGCCTTAAGTCGCATTCCGCCGATACCGATGATGGGTGCTCTGGCCGATCGTGAGTCGCGAACCACGGCTCATGGCTCATCGTTCATGGTTTTTGGCGTGCCGGTCGCGGCGCGTCAGCGAGTCACCGAAAAACCTTCTGTACTAGCGTCACCAGCACCCCTAGCAGCCCCAGGATGGCGATCAGTTTGAAGTGGTCGATGTTGGCCAGCATCGATGATTGCTGCACAAGCAGCTGTGCCACCTGTGCCGTGGCCATGGCGGAGGCCTGGCCTGCATCGACAGCGCTGCTCAGCGCATCCTGTAGGCGTTGGATGGTCGCGGCGTAGATCGGATTGTCAGGGGTTACCTGCGCATTGAGCAGGCCGTAGTGTGTAGTCGTACGCCATTGCTGGCCCAGCGTGGCCAGGGTAATGCCCAGAGCGATGCCGGCCTGCGACAGCATGCTTTTCACTTGCTGGGCATTGGAGAATATCGACTCGTCATCTTCCATTTGCCGGAACGTCTGCATCGCGGTCACCGGCAGCACGGTCTGCAGGAAGACACTGTTCATCGCCAGCGCCGGAAGCACGTCGAACCATAGATTGGCTGTAGGAGTGAGCCCAGCCAACAGGATGCCAAAGGTGCTCAGCGCGGCAAAACCCGTGATGATGAATTTACGCGGCGACGGGTATCGAGGCAGGATGCGCGACATGATGGCCCAGGTCAGCACGGCAAAACCCAGTCCCAGCGCCTGGAAGTATCCCGCGGTCTCCCAGGTGTAACCCAGCGTCCGCTGCAACATCATCGGAATGACATAGTTGTTGGCGCCGAGCATGACGTAGGCAAACATGAACAGCGCAAGGCCGGCCAGATAGCGGGTGTGCAACAGCTCCCGAACGCGCAGCAAGGGGCGGGCGCTATGCTCTTGACGCTGGAAGTAGATGAGTAGCGCCAGCACGGCCGCGCTGACTATCACGACGTGCAAGGCCATATCACCGTAGAAGTCGTAGTACACCCGCTGCAATGCGTAGAGCAGGGTGAAGCTGCCGCCTGCGAGCAGCAGCTGAAGCCACGGATCCGATTCGGATCGCTGCCGCGGGCTGGTGACGGGGATGGTCGGCAAAGCGGTGCTGCACAGGGTGAAGGCAAGTAGGCCAAGCGCGGCCAGCAGCCAATAAATGGCACTCCATGTTTCATGGGAGACTGCCAGCGAAGCCAGCCATGGTGCCGCCGCGGTGCTCATGGCCAAGCTTGTGGCCAGAAACTTGATGCCGACAAAACGCTTGGGCCCGGCAAGCCCGCGGTGAATCAGCATGCGCGCCGCGGTGAAAAAGGGAGCGCCGCCCAAGGCCATCACGATGCGACCCAGCAACAGCGACTGGAAATCGTCACTGCTTGCGCATAGCACCGAGCCGACCACCGAGACTGCCGTGGCGCATTGCAGGAAGGTACGTCCACCGAGGCGCTCAACCAACCAGCGCTGCATGGAGATCACCAGGATCGCCACACTCGCATAGGCCGCGGCGATAGCACTGAAGTCTTCCGGAGTGATGCTCACCTCGCCCATGATCGGGCCAGCCGCGAACGCGGTCATGCCCGATTGCAGATACTCGATCGACGTGAGCACGAAAATCGTGGCATAGAGCAGACGGTCGCCTGGGCTACGCGGATTCATGGCGAGGTTCCTCTGGATCACAGCAGTCATCGTTACTGGTTGGTTGCGATGATCTTGTCGACCAGGGCATCGGCGCTGGCCAGCTCGTGGGCGAAAACGTCAGTCTGGTAACCGTGCCCGGGCGAGCCATGGGTCATCAGTCGGCTTCCATGGCGTTGGCCGGTATCCACGCTGACCTTCATCGACAGGCCGAGCTGCAGCGGGTGCTGGGCGATTTGCTGCGAATCGAGCGCGATGCGGATCGGTACGCGTTGCACGACCTTGATCCAGTTGCCGGTCGCATTTTGCGCGGGAAGCAGGGAGAAGGCGCTGCCGGTACCGGCGTCCTGGCCCACCACGGTGCCCCGGTAGACGACGTCGCTGCCATAGACGTCGGCGATCAGCGTGACGGGTTGACCCATGCGGATATGCCGTAGCTGGGATTCCTTGAAGTTGGCATTGACCCAAAGATGATCCAGCGGCACCACCGACATCAGCGGCATGCCTGGATTGATCTTTTGGCCCACTTGCACATTGCGCTTGGTCACCAGCCCCGTCACCGGTGCAGGGACCGCGGTACGGTAGGCGGCCACATAGGCGTCCCGCACTTGCGACGCCGCGGTCAATACTTCGGGATGAGAGGCGATCGAGGTGCGGTCGATCAATGCCTCGCTGCCGGCTAACTGTTGGCTGGCCACACCCAGCCCCGCGGTGGCTGTGCGAATCGCCTCCTCCGCGTGTTTGACCTCTTCGCCGGAGATCGCGCCGCTAGCGACCAGTGCCTGCCTGCGGATCAAGTCCGCTTTGGCTTTGCCCAGTTCGACCCTACGCAGCTCAAGGTTGGCGCGCGCCTGTTCGGCCATCGCATATTGGACGCGCACCTGCCTGACGGTTCGGGCCAGCTGGGCTTCGGCTCTGGACAGGGCGAGTGAGGCGTCGATATCGTCCAGCTTGACCATGATCGTCCCAGCATCCACGAAGTCGGTGTTATCCGCACCGATGGCTGTTACGACACCACTGACCTGGGACGTCACCGAGACCACGTTGCCATCCACGTAGGCGTCCTCGGTGGATTCTCGATACCGTCCCGCGGCGGCCCAGTAGATGGCGGCGCCGACAACGCACAGCGCCAGCATGGCTGCGCCCGCCGCTTGCGGGCGGCGCAAGCGGTGAGCCGGGCCGGAGTTAATCGGGCTCGGGCTTTCGTTGACCGGCGCGTTGGCTACTACAGCATTCATGATTTGGCTCCGTTGGACGTCAGCGCAGATGGATACCGCCTGGATCCGGCATTCGATGGTGCATAACCGCCGCCAAGGGCTCGTATGAGGCTTAGTCGCAGTTCGCGCTGACGCGTCTGCGACTCGATGACCAGCCGCTTCTGCACGAGTAGCTGGCTTTCGGTCGAGAGCACTTGCAGATAGTTCGCCAGCCCACTGTGATAGCGATGCATGGCAAGGTCATAGGCGTGCTGGGTCAGGCGGAGCGCGTCATCCTGCTGCTGAATTTCTTGCTCAAGCCAATGCAGCGAGACCAGCTGATCGACCACATCGTGGATGGCGGCGATGACCGTGGCGTTGTACTTTTCCACGGCGGCGTCGTATTCGGCTTGATGCGCACCTAAGTTGCTGCGCAAGCGGCCACCCTTAAAGATCGGCAGCGAAACCGCTGGGCCCACGCCAAAGACTCGACTGCCGCCGGATAGAAACTCGCTAAGCCCAAGGCTTTGCGATCCTGCCAACGCGCTTAGGCTGACATTGGGATAAAACTCGGCCTGGGCGACCTTGATGTCTCGACGGCTCGCCTCGACCCGCCAGCGTTCGGCGACGATATCTGGTCGGCGCCCAATCAGCTCCGCGGGCAGATCGGTAGGCAAGGCAACCGGTCCAACCTCCGCCAGCTGCGGCCGCTGAATAGTCAATCCTGCGTCCGGCCCTTTCCCTTGCAGTGAGGCCAGCTGGTTATTGATCAGGGCAATCGACTCATGGATCGACGCACTGCGCTCGCGTATTTCAGGCAAGGCGGCCGCGGCCTGTATCAGCTCCAATTGAGAGTCGATCTGGGCGGCCACACGCTGGCGAGTCAGCTCGAGGGTCTTCTCGCGCTGTGCCAGGGTATCCAGCGCGACATCCAGTTGCGCATACGCAAGATTCAATCGAAAGTAAGTGCTAGCCAGCGTTGTTGTGAGAATCAGGCGTGCCGCGTGAAGATCGACTTCGGCAGCATCGGCACGATCGAGTGCGGCATCGATCGCCGCGCGATTCCTGCCCCAGAAGTCGAGTTCGTAGTTGACGCCTAGAGAGCCGTTGTTCACCGAATTCCAGGTGCCGGCGACGGGCTTGGGCACCAGTGCGTGTTCGCTGAATCGCTGCCGCGTGCTCTGCAGGCTACCGTCGATCTGCGGATAAAGCGCCGACTTGACGATACCGGCCACGGCTTCGGCCTCCCGTACCCTGGCCTCGGCGATGCGCAAACTGGGCTGTCCGGACAAGGCCTCGCTCATCAGCTGATTGAGCTGGCCGTCGCCGAAATCCGTCCACCAGAGATCCTTCGGCCAGCTCACTGCAGAAAGCGAAGTGGAGGACAGGCTGTTGGCCGCAGTCAGTCCATCGGCATCGATGATCGCCGCGCGAGTATGTTGGCCAGCTGAGCTTGCGCACGCCGCCAGCGTAATGATGATGCATGCAGTCGGCACCCAGCGACTGAGTCTTACAGCGAGGTGCAGGTATGGAACACGGTAAAGCATGGTAGTGACCTTTGATCATGCACAAACATAACGGCTGGATACCAAAGAGGGCGCTTCGTACAGGTTCTCGCTGACGGGCATCGGCAAGCGCCATGCCCAAGCCATGGAGAACTGGTTTCAATCGTTGAGCGCGACCGTTTGCAGGGTCAGGCTAATCAGCTACGCCGGCGTAAAGTGCAGTCGCACCACTCACTCAAGTGCTCGTATGGAAGGGCGAGGGGGTGGTCCGGAGTGTGTAGCCAAGGCCTGTCCATGCAATATCGGTGCGCTGCTCCGCACGGCTCACTCGGCAGCATCACCGACAAGACATTTTCCTGACGAAATCAGCGCTTCGCAGTATCGGAGTGGCGCTGGCCAGCCACAGGGATGTGCCCTGCACAAAGCGACGCTCTGGGCCGAGAAGATCGATGGCGTCGCCATCAAGCGGTATCGGTCAACGCCATGTCGTGTTCAAGCCAACCTGCCATCGCAAGAGGTAAAGACAGCGGCGTGCAGAAGCTCGCCCATGCGTCATTGCATATGCTGACCACCGTTAATCGCGACATTCGCCCCAGTGATGAAGGCGGCTTCATCCCGGCATAGATAAGCGATCAGCCCGGCGACCTCATCGGGCCTTCCCAGTCGTCCCACCGGGATTTGCGGCAGGATCTTGGTCGTCAATATGTCGTGCGGTATCGCCGCAACCATCTTGGTTTCCAGGTAGCCAGGCGAGACGGTATTGACTGTCACTCCTTTCTTCGCGACTTCAAGCGCCAATGCTTTCGTGAAACCATGCATGCCGGCTTTGGCCGCGGCATAGTTTGCTTGTCCGAATGCACCTTTGGAGCCATTGACCGATGAGATATTGATGATTCGCCCCCAATGGCGCGCGACCATGCCATCGCAAACCGGCTTGGTCATATGGAAGACCGAGTCGAGATTCGTGCTCAGCACGACGTCCCAGTCGGCTTTATGCATTTTCCCTAGGGCTGCATCGCGCGTCATGCCGGCGTTGTTTACCAGAATGTCGATAGAGCCCAGGTCCTGACGAACGCGCGAGATACAATCCTGGCAGCTTTCGTAATCGGTCACGTCGACGCCATAGGCGGCAAACGTCCGGCCATGCACTTTCATGGCAGCAAGCCAGTCGCTTGCCCCCGCATTGGATGGCGAATACGCGACGGCCACCGTGTAACCCGCATCATGGAGCTTGATGCTGATAGCCTCCCCAAGGCCGCCCATACCCCCGGTGATAAAAGCAACCCTTTCGTTCATCACAACCTCTTTCCCTTGTCAGTAAATTCACTAGGCCTGATGGTGAGCGGACGCTTGAGCAGCGGGAGTCTCCGCAGCGTGGCCGCCTGCGGAAAATTCGCGTTGGAACGGCCAATTGAACATCTGTCGGGCGTTGTCGCTAAGCGGTTTCCACGTCAGGCTCGCGGCATCAATCCACTGCCGATGCCCGTGTGCGACCCAGGGGTGATTGATAAAGCTATCCGTCGAATTGGCCACGCTCGCCTGCCACTGTTGCGCGGCGTGACGAAAATCACTGACGCTTTTGGATTCGCTATCTCGCATCTCGACGATGACGTTTTGCCAGAACTGGCTGAACTGAGCGATCGGCTCGTGCATCAGTTCGGCTTGTAGCGGGATCAGCGCCGACAGATCCCGGTTGGCGGCGATAGCTGTGACAGCCTTCTGGGTCGATGCCGTGTGATCCTTGATCACTTTCATGGTGAGTGCCTGGTTTCGATTCAACCTATCCAGCCACAGGTTCGCGATACTCGCGCCAAGATGGGCGTTGACTTGATGTATGCCGAACAGAGCATTTACGTCGTAAAACATAGCGTCTTCTTATCCTTATGGTGATCGACCGCCAGATGACGGCCGTGAATGTGTTCGATGGCTATTTACGCGGAACTACCCGGCTTCGCCTTCGGTTTCGTGCGGTGAATGTCATGAGTGATAAAGCCAGCGTCGCTATCGGGAAGTTCCAGCCATGATCTGTTTGCGAGTGTTCGCCGGATGTCGCTCAATCCTTCCGCCCAGTGCTTATTCATCGTGGACGAGCCGAACTGATAATCTTTGTAGTCGTGCTCGAACTTCTGCTGTCGATAGATCAGATGCTGCACGTTGTACCGTTTTCCGCACGAAAGTTCGGCGGCGAGATTGAACCAGGGATCGTCCTTGCGCAGTGCCTCAGGTACCCGTTCGAGTACCTTGCGCAATACGGTTCGATAGCGCTGCTCACCTTGCAGAGCATCGGTGACGAAGCGTGTGCGGCTGGAGTACTGAATATCCTTGGTGCGTTCGGCGACATTGGCCAGGTTATTCGGGATCGATCCGCGCGCACTCCACAGATCGACCTGGAATACCAGGGTGTCGCGGCGCGGCGACGCGCGAAGCACTTCCTGCAGCGGCGTATTCGATACGATGCCGCCGTCCCAAAAGAACTCGCCATCAATCTCCACCGGCGCGAAAGCCGGCGGCAATGCTCCTGAGGCCATGAAATGCTCTGCGCGCAAGGCGATGCGGGTGTTGTCGAAATACGAGAAGTTGCCGGTGGCGACATTCACCGCACCCACCGACACCCGTGTTTCGCCAGCGTTGATGCGATCGAAATCGCAGAATCGCTCCAGTGTGGCTTTAAGGGGCGACATGTCATACCAGCTATTCGCGGCAGACGGGCCTTCTAGCCAGGGCATCGGGATTGGAAAACGCGGATGAAAAAAGCCGGATTGGCCCTGGATCGCAGCGCTGCTGGCCTGGAGAAAAGAGAGCGCCGTGCGCGTGGCCTCGGAACCGTTGAACAGCGCATGCTCGAACGCATTGCCGGCGATGATCGCTGCATTCAACGCGCCTATCGAAATGCCGGCGATCCAGCCTAGCGGTATGTCCGCTTCATGCAAGCCCTCGAAAACACCCGCTTGATATGCACCAAGTGCGCCACCGCCCTGCAGTACGAGTGCAATCGTCTCGTAAGGCGGCAGCCGCCCGCGGTTATCGCCGGGCGGTGTCTTCGCTTGGTGATCGGTCGCGCCATCAGCCTGGCGTCGGACCTTCATGCGCGGCTTCATTGCATGTACCAGCCGTGGCTGACAATAAACGATTGACCGGTCAGCGCGGCTGAGGGGAACGCACACAGAAATAGAACGGTCTGCGCCACGTCGTCGACCGTCGTGAATGTGCCATCCACCGTGCTGCCAAGCATGACGCGCTTGACTACGTCCTCTTCGCTGATACCCAGCTTGGCGGCCTGCTGTGGAATCTGCTGGTCGACGAGCGGCGTGCGCACGAAGCCCGGACAGACCACATGCTTTGCGGCGACGTAGGCGCATTTCAACAGCGATGCCTCGTGCGAATGTACGGAGCCCATGTAGATGACCACGCCGCCGCGATCGCCTTCGTACATGTGCTTCAAGGCCGCTTTTGTCGTCAGGAATGCACCGTCCACATGAATCGCCTGCATCTTCTTCCAGTCGGAGAACGCATAGGATTCGATCGATCCGACGATCTGGATACCGGCATTGGACACCAGGATGTCGATCGGGCCGAGTGCCTCGGCGATTTTGTCGATGCCCTGGTTGACCGCATCTTCGCTGGATACGTCCATGGCGACACCCATGGCTTTGCCCCCCAGCTGCTTGATTTGATCGGCGACAGCCTGCGCCCCCGCGAGATTCAAGTCGGCGACGCCAACGGCGGCGCCTTGCGCTGCCAGCGTCATTGCGATTTCCTTGCCAATGCCGCTTGCCGCCCCGGTAATAACGGCGGTCTTACCCATCAGTGTTGTCATGCTTCGGTTATCCAAGAAAGAGAATGCGTTCAACGGTCGCTTGCGAGATAGTCGTGAACCACCTCGCCGAGCCCTAAGGTGAGATTGGCCACTAGATGGCGCGTTTCGACGATCTCAAGTACGGGCAGATCGGCAACCGGCGCAAGCGCATGAGGCGACAGCTGGAGCGAGGCCGGTCCTGTCCATGCGCCTTTCACGACAATGTCTTGCAGGTGATAGCGCACAAGCTCGCAGACCCGCGGCGTGCCATCCACGTGGGGGACGATCTTCATCAGATAGTTCGGGCCAGCGAGTCGCCGCGTCTGTTCGGCAATATCCAGCTCGCGGTGTTTATAGCCCATCGTGGCCGTGGCGATGCGTACCGGGCCGTAATCGAGCGTGCCGACTAACGTATCGGTGTGGACTTCGAGCGTCGGCTTGGCCAGCTTTTTTGGAAAGCCCCAGAGCTCGCGTCCACCGGCGATGGGCGGATGATCGTCGAGATACATGGCGTGGGTATAGCTACCCGGCTTCCCGTTGAAGGTGACCGGTATGACCTGCCCGCTTTCCGTGTAGTCGCCGAATCCAGTGGAATCGGGCATGCGAATGAATTCGTAGTGGACGATGGGATCGGTGATCGCCAAAGGTTCCGGAACCATCTCTCGCAAGCGAGCAGGATCGGTGCGATAGGTAATGATGAGAAATTCGCGGTCGTAAAATTTGTACGGGCCCATAGGAAAAGCAGGGCTCGTCAACGGCATGGCGAAGGCTTTCAGTCGTACGCGTTCTGCACTCATTTAGGCTCCGAGTAGAAATTTTCCGTGTAAGCTCGCGTTCTTTATTTGCTGGGTCGCGGAGTTCTGCTTGCGACGCGATCAGGGCTTCAACGGATGGCCTCATTCTAGGCATCGCGATCACGCTCAACTATGTGGCGCATCGATGAAACAATTGTGAGTCGAAGGAACAAATGAACATCAGCAACAGTAGTTCGATCGACCTGTTAAAGGCGGTGAAAATGTTTACCGCCGCCTACGAAACCGCGAGTTTTTCCGCCGCGGGCCGACAGCTGGGTTTGACCCCGGGCGCGGTCAGTAAACAAATTGGCATGCTTGAATCGTTGCTTGGCTGCCGGCTTTTTCAGCGCACGACACGCAATCTGTCCATCACCGAGGAAGGACGGCGACTGTATGCGTTGGTCCAGCAACCCGCGCAGCAAATCGCGGACGCGATTGAATCGCTATCCTCCGCCGATACCGGCGCCAGCGGCACGGTCAAGGTCTCGCTACCCATCGCGTTTACGCGCGTTACCTTGCTGCCCTTGCTGAGTAAGTTCCGGGAGAAATTTGAGCTGATTACGCTTGATCTGCGCTTCGAGAACCGTCACGTCGATCTGATCTCAGAAGGCTACGACTGCGCCATCGGCAACTTGCCGGACATGGATACCAATGTCGTTGCCCGCAAACTCTCACCCTCGCTGCAAGTGTTGTGCGCGGCGCCTTCCTATCTGGAGCGGCACGGTGAGCCGCACTCGATGGAAGAGCTGGAACGACACGAGCTCATCTCCTTTCGTTCACCAAGCTCGGGACGAATTCAGGCATGGAAACTTCAAGCGATGGATAAGGAAGTCACATTTCAACCTCACTCGCGGATCGTCGTTACCGATACCGAAGCGTTGGCGGAAGTGGCTGTCGCTGGGTGTGGTGTCGTCTTGTTGGGTGCGCATCATGCGTTTCCGCTTATTGATGCAGGCAAGCTCAAGCACGTCATGAAGGGATTTATTGAACGACGGACTGACATCTGCATTTACTATCCGACCCGCAAATACTTGCCACCGCGCGTCGCTTTGTTTGTCGAGTTCGTGATCGAAGAGCTCAGGCAAAGTGAGATCGTCAAGCGCTCCGAAAGACTGCTTAGCCACCCGATGAGCTGATCGACAGTTCGTTTCCCATGCCCTGACGCTGCGTGGCGATCATGCCACGCAGCCGCCGGCGATCAGAGATGCGCGAGCTGCATGCCGATGTTCACTCCCATGCCTTGGCGGTAGGCGAGTTGCACCATCAGCATGCCCAAGGGCTCTAGAAATCGCGCACTGGTCAGTGGGCCGGCGTCGACGGGATCAAACCCCAGTTCGTCGATGAGTGTCGCCACGACCCGTTTGGCATCGGCATCGTCGCCACAATAGAACTGGGTGGGCCGCTGCTTCGTGGCTTGCCATGTGCCCGATTGCAACTGCTGGGCAAAGGGGAACAATGCTTCGACCACCTTCGCGGTCGATAAGCGTCGCGCAACCTCTTCGGCGCCAGAGGTCTCTGTACCCAGCAAAAGGCCACTCAAATCGGCTTTCAAAGGGTTGTTGCAACTGATGACGACTTTGCCCGCGAGGGCAGGGGCTGCATCCTTGAGCGCGATGTCGATGGCGGTCCAGGGCACGGCGACCAGCACCACGTCGCCAAACTGCGCCGCATCGATCACCGTGCCGACACGGCCGCCGGCGGACGCCGCCGCTTCGTCCAGCGCTTTGGGGTCCAAGGTGAAACTAAACATGACGTGGTGGCCTGCTCTTGACCAGAGCTTGCCCAGACACCCGCCCATATTGCCGGAACCGATAATGCCGATCTTCACGATGAATCCTTTTTCTTTAGTAGATGCGACCTGAAAGGGCGATTCATCCTCGGCCGTGCCGAAGTTTCGCAGCGGTTTCAGTTCGCATAGATTAGTGCGCCATGCGCTGCCCTGGCTTTGACTGTCCGGCACAACAGTTGCTACCGACTATCCTCGATGGCCAGCAATGATGGCTCGACGATGTCTACGAAAGGCTGGCCGGTGCAAAGCCTGCCGCAGCCGCCCCCGTCGCGAAGCCACAGCAAACTGACCCCAAATCAGGACCATCTCAGCGTTCAAGATTCGCAAACCCCGGCCGATACCCACTAGGGGATAAGGACAACGTGTCCTGTTAGTGGATTACACATGAGTCAGCCATCGAGCGGTGCCACGGCCCGCATTGCCGACGCATTCCGCAAGCGCCGGCCTATGTACTTGGCGTACTGAATTTGCGCGGGGCGATCGTGCCGGTGCTGGATCTTCGGCTGCGCTTTGGGTTGGTGCGTGAGGAATACAGCGCGACCACGGTGACGGTGATTATCACGGTTGCCGGGCGTTACTTCGGCGTGGTGGTGGATGCCGTCTCCGACGTGCTCGATGTATCGGCCGGCGCCATCGAGCCGGTGCCGGACATGGGCACCACGGTCGATACCGAATATCTCAAAGGCTTGACCTCGATCAACGAGCGCATGGTGTTGCTGCTTGACGTGGACAAGCTGCTGCAGCCGCAAGAGGCGCAAATGCTGGAGGCCGCGTTGACCGCGGCCAGCGACGTAAAAGCAGTGGCCTGACAGGAACCGCAATGAAAATGTCTGCTATCAAATTGAAAATGCCTTCCCTCACGGTGCGTGGCCGGCTGATCGGTGTGCTCGCCATGCTTGGCTTGATGCTGATCGGTGGGGCGGTGATCGGTCTTGGCTCGATGTCGTTGCAGAACGAAGGCATGCGCAAGATCTACGACGAAGAAATTGTGCCGACCGAGCTGATCAGCCAGATCAATACGCGTTCGCTGATGTCGTTCATTGTCATGGGTGAGGCGGCCAATGTAGTGAGCAAGCCGGATCAGCTCAAGCAGAAGCTGGCCGAGTTCAACAAATACCAAGAGGAAATGGCCGAGTACAAGAAGCAGTACGAGGCGCTGCCGAAAAGTGCCGCGTTGCAAGTGCCGTACAAGGCCTGGCATGCCACCGACGATGAATACAACGCGGCCAAGAAAGACATGCTGGATGCGTTGGGGCAGGGTGATGCCGGGGCCGGCGACATTCTGGAAATGCAGATTCGTCCGCTGCTGATGGAGCGCCAGGGCGTGTTGGGCAAGCTGGTCGAGATTCAACGCACGGAAGCGCAGCAGATTTATCATTCGCAGCTCAGCAGTTATCAATATGTGCGTGCGATCAGCCTGGCTGCGTTGCTGGCGGGCTTGCTGGTGGCCTTGATCGCGGCGATTTTCCTGATCCGCTCGATCACCGGCACGCTGAGTTATGCGGTGCAGGTGGCGCATGGCATTGCCGATGGCAAGCTGGGTCACGATGTACAGGTGACCCGTCATGATGAGCTGGGCGCGTTATTGGACGCGTTCCGTACGATGGATGAGCGCCTGGGGGCGATTGTCGGTGAGGTGCGTCACGGTGCCGGTTCGGTCAGCACGGCGGCGCAGCAGATTTCGCGCGGCAATGACGATTTGAGCCAGCGCACGCAAGAGCAGGCGTCGAGCCTGGAAGAAACCGCTTCGTCGATGGAAGAGATGACCTCGACCGTCAAGCAGAATGCCGAGAACGCCAGTCACGCCAATCAATTGGCCCGTGGTGCCCGCGAGCAGGCCGAGCGTGGCGGTGAAGTGGCGGCGCAGGCGGTGCTTGCGATGCGTGAGATCCATACCTCCAGCCGCAAGATTGCCGATATCGTCAGCTTGATCGACGAGATTGCTTTTCAGACCAACCTGCTGGCCTTGAATGCCGCGGTGGAAGCGGCGCGTGCCGGCGAGCAAGGGCGTGGCTTTGCGGTGGTGGCGACCGAAGTGCGCAACCTGGCGCAGCGCAGTGCGGGTGCGGCGAAAGAGATCAAGGGCCTGATCAACGATAGCGCGGACAAGGTGCGCGTGGGTTCGGAGCTGGTCGACCAGTCGGGCAAGGCCTTGGCGGAGATTGTCGACAGTGTGAAAAAAGTCACCGATATCGTCGCCGAGATTGCCGCGGCCAGCCAGGAGCAGTCGGCAGGTATCGATCAGGTCAATCACGCCGTGTCGCAAATGGATGAGATGACCCAGCAGAACGCGGCGCTGGTGGAGGAAGCCGCGGCGGCGGCGCGTGCGATGCAAGAGCAGGCTGATGAACTGACCCGGCAAGTGAACTTCTTCCACCTGCATGCGGATGGCGCGGTGCCGAAGCCGCGTGTGTCGGCGGCGGTGGTGGCTGAGACGGAGGCGGTTTTTGCAGCAGTGCGGCAGGCGGTACCGCCGGCTTCGGTGCGCCGTCAGGTGGAAGCGACGGATGCCGGGGTCTGGAAAGAGTTTTGAGTGAGTGGTTGAGGCTAGATGTTTGACCCCTCCCCAGCCCTCCCCTGCATGCAGGGGAGGGGGCCCATTAAGGAGGCTTTGTGATTCCTCGCTCCTTCGCGGCAGAGGAGGCTTCTTTGCTCCTCCCCCTGCTTGCAGGGGGAGGCTGGGAGGGGGTAAGGCCTCACCACAACTTGATACCTCTCACCACCGCACCTCGATGCCAGGTGCACATTTCACCCTGCACTCATGCATCCCATCAAAGCCAGCTCCAGCGCCAACGGCAACTACGCAAAGGTAACCATCGTGACTCTCGGCAAGTGGACCATCGCTCGCAAACTCATCATTGCCATGTCGATCTGCGCGTTGGTTCTGATCGGCGTCGGAGTCTTGGGCATGCTGGAGTTGAACAGCAGCAATCGCGATCTGGGCCAGACCTATAACGGCAACATGCTGCCAGTGATGCATATCTCCAGCGTCAAAGACCTGCAGGGCGAGTTGCGTACGCAGCTCGATCTCGCCGTGATCAAGCATGACAAGGTGCTGGCGCAGCAGTTGCAGGCGCAGTGGCCTGCCACGCGCAAGGCGATGGATGCACAGTGGTCGGCGTATTACCCGACCTGGATCGCTTCGGCGCTGGAGCAGCAACAGGCCGACCGCTATGCGCCGTTGCGGCATCGTTTCGATGACACGGTGGGCCGGCTGTTCAGCCTGCTCGAACACGATGATTTTGCGGCAGCCGGTCAGCTTATCGCCACCGACCTCACCACCACCTCCACCGAGATGCGTGGCGTGTTGAGCGGGCTATTGAAGATCAACGCCGATCAGGTCAGCGAAAGCTATGCCGCTGCGCAGGCGCGCGCGGTGCGGGTGCGGATCTTGGTCGCTGCCTGCATTGTGTTCGGTTTGCTGGTGATGGTGGCCATCGTGGTCTATCTGCAGCGGACGATTGCCCGCCCTCTACGACAGGCCGCCGACGTGGCAGGGCAGATCACCGGCGGTAAGTTGGGGCATCGGCTGCTGGTGCGTGGCGACGATGAGCTGGGTCTGCTCCAGCACGCCCTGCAGGCGATGAGCGACAAGCTGGTCGATACTGTCAGTGCGGTGCGCGACAACGCCTTCGCGGTCAGCGGCGCGGCTCAACAGATAGCCCGTGGCAACGACGATCTCAGCCAGCGCACGCAGGAGCAGGCGTCAAGTCTGGAAGAGACCGCCTCTTCGATGGAGGAGATGACGGCCACGGTGAAACAGAATGCCGAGAATGCTCATCACGCGAATCGGCTGGCGCGAGGTGCGCGCGAGCAGGCTGAGCACGGCGGGCAGGTGGTGATGCAAACCGTGGCGGCGATGAAGGAGATCGACGCTTCCAGCCGCAAGATGGCCGATATCGTGGGACTTATCGACGAGATCGCCTTCCAGACCAATCTGCTGGCATTGAACGCCGCGGTGGAAGCCGCCCGCGCCGGCGAGCAGGGCCGCGGCTTTGCGGTGGTGGCGGCCGAGGTGCGCAATCTGGCGCAGCGCAGCGCCGGTGCTGCGAAAGAGATCAAGGCCTTGATCGGCGAGAGCGGCGAGCGGGTGCGCGCCGGCTCCAGCCTGGTCGATCAATCGGGCCAAGCCCTGGCGGACATCGTCGATGGGGTAAAGAAGGTGACCGATATCGTGGCCGAGATTGCCGCGGCCAGTCAGGAGCAATCGGCCGGCATCGATCAGGTAAATCATGCGGTGTCGCAAATGGACGAGATGACCCAGCAGAACGCCGCCCTGGTCGAAGAGGCGGCGGCTGCAGCGCGGGCCATGCAAGAGCAGGCGAATGAGCTGACTCGGCACATGCGCTTCTTCCAGCTGGACGATGCGACGGCGCCAGTGGCTGCTTCCACCCGTCGCGCGGCGATGGTTTCTGAGGCACAAGCGACCGCCACCATGTTGGCGGCGGTGCGCAAATTGGCGCCTGCCAAGCCCACTGCGGCTGCGCTGCCGGTGGCCGCCGGGGCCTGGACGGAGTTCTAAGCAATGACCAAGCGCGCACTGGAGGTGACTCATGCCACGGCTGTTGGCCGATCCGGCATGCCGCTGGCTGGGCTGGGCGCGGCGGAGTCATCGGCCGCGAATGGGCCGGTGCTGGGTGATGCGGATTTCCGCTTTCTGCGCGAATTCGTCCTGGAGCATTGCGGCATTGCCCTGGGTGAGCACAAACGCCAGCTGGTGCAGGGGCGTTTGCTGCGGCGCCTGCGTTCGTTGGGGTTAAGCGAATTCGCCAGCTACTGCGAGCGGCTGCGTACCGACCCGGATGCTGAGCTGGGCGATCTGGCGAGCGCGATCAGTACCAATGTCACCTCGTTCTTTCGCGAAGTGCATCACTACGATTTTCTCGCCGACACTTTGTTGCCGCAGTGGTTGCAGCAAAAGCGCAGCGGCGAAAGGCTGCGCATCTGGTCGGCCGGTTGTTCGACCGGCGAAGAGCCGTATGCCTTGGCCATGGTGCTGGCCGAGGTGCTGGAAAAACACCCAGGCACGCTCGATACGCGCATTCTTGCCACTG
>NZ_JAPDPE010000083.1 GCF_026283955.1 Dyella silvatica
CATGGCCTTAAGCGCCGCGCACGCCTCAATCGCCATGGCGCGGACGAAAGCCTGTTTCTCGAACCCTTGATCGAAATCGCCGAGGCCAATCAAACCCCGGCCGAGCGCAAGCTGGAGCTGTTCCATGGCGCATGGGGCGGCAGCGTCGATCCGGTGTTTCGCGAATTCGCCTACTAAGCCCGATGACAAACGCCTGCGCCGACACCTTCTGCCCGCGGGCGAAGATGTCGGCGCAGGCGCCATGGCTTATGGCCTCAGCCGGGCACGCGAATGCCTAACCAACGTGCCAGCAAAGTATCTACGCTGACCTTGCCCGGCCCGGCCACCAGCAGCCAGAAGAAGATCAGGATATACAGCACCTCGTTGGTCTCGACGTAGTCATCAAGGCCCGACAGGCTGGCTGAAACCACCAGCGTAATCGCCACTATCATGTTGATGATCATCGGCACACAGATCAGCCGGGTGAACAGGCCCAACATCAGCAACAGCCCGCCAAGCAAATCGGTCCATGCCGACACGGTGGCGCTGAACGCGGGCAACGGCACGCCCCAGCCGACAAAACGCTGGGTAAAGCCATCCAGGTTATGCACCTTGCCGATGCCGGTCTCCAGCCAGAAATAACCGAACCCCAAGCGCAATACCAAGGGGCCGATCCAACGTCCGGTATAAAGCATGTCGAGTAGGCGCGAGGCCGTTGCCGCGAGTATCTGACGCATTTGATGCGACCTATGAAATGATGGTGATCGCATCATGCAAGTGACCGGCGCCTGTCCACCATGGTCGTGCGTCCATGCTTTCTTGCTCCACGTCCAGACCCGGCGGACACCGGACGATCAGGCATAAAAGCGGGATGCACAGATGCAGTCAGCGCGTATCAGGCCGGTCAGACTCTCATCGTCGACACTAGTCTTCACACCCATATAGCGAAGGCTGGCAAGACATGCTCACTCCGCATTCCATAGCGGCTTCCACGACCCAAAAGGAATCAGATATGAAGATGAATAAGCTCAACGGTGGCGCCATGGCCGTCATGGTGGCCGGTCTGTTCGCTGTGACCGCTCTGTCCGCCACTCCGGCCGACAAGATGGACAAAGGGAGCTCGGCCGAGGTCAAGTGCATGAACTCATCGTCCTGTAAAGGCCATGGCGCATGTAAGCAAGCAAAGGCCAGAACGCCTGCAAGGGCCAGGGCTTCACGATGCAGAAAGACCAGCAGTCTTGCGACGCCGCCGTCGCTGACGCAAAGAAAGCCTCTTAAGGTGACCAGCGGGGTGTTTTAGCCGGTTGCCGAAGCACCCCGCCCCACTTATGAACATGGAAACCAAACCTCACCGACCACCCTATCTCGGCTACGGGCTGGGCCTGCGCGTGGAGCACTACGAAACCTTGCTCGAGCAACCCGGCAACGTCGAGTGGCTGGAGATTGTCTCCGAAAACTACCTGGTACCCGGCGGGCGTCCACTGGTCTGGCTGGAGCGATTCCGCGAACGCTTTCCGTTGGCCATGCATGGCGTATCCATGTCGATCGGCAGCGCCGATCCGCTGGATGAGGACTATCTCGCCCGACTTGCCGCGCTGGCGCGGCATATCGAACCGGCCTGGGTTTCCGATCATTTGTGCTGGACCGGTGTGCAAGGCATCAACTTGCACGATCTCATGCCACTGCCTTACACCGAAGAGGCACTGGCGCATGTGGTCGAGCGCATTCTGCTGGAAAACGTTTCCAGCTATATCAGCTTCGCCGATTCGCAGCTGACCGAGTGGCAGTTTCTTGCCGCTGTCGCCGAACGTGCCGATTGCCTGATCCTGCTCGATATCAACAACATCTATGTCAGTGCGCGCAATCACGGTTTCTCGCCGCTGGATTATCTGGACGGCATCCCCGCGCAACGCGTACAGCAATTTCATCTGGCCGGTCATGAACACGGTGGCGCACTCATCATCGACACCCATGACGCACCCGTCGCCCATGCGGTTTGGGATCTCTACATCGAAGCGGTGAAGCGCTACGGCCACGTGTCGACGATGATCGAACGCGATGACCACATCCCGCCGTTAGCCGAGCTGCTGGCCGAACTTGAGCATGCCCGCGCACTGGCCGCACCCTTGTTGCAGCGTGCCGCATGAGCAGCTTGCAGGCACTTCAGCAGCGCCTGCTGCAAGCGGTACTTGCCGACAAGACGCCTAAATTGCCGGAGCTGCGCGGCGACGCGCTGGCCGACCCGGCCACCCGACTGGATGTCTATCGGCATGGCTACCGTATTCGATTGCGCGACGCCCTGGCCATCGAGTTTCCCGGCCTGCGACTGATGGCAGGCCGACGCTTCGGGCATCTGCTCGACAGCTATGTCGAAGCGCATCCATCGGCGCACTACAACATTCGCTGGCACGGTGCCGGCCTGGCCGCGTTCCTGGAGTTCAGCCGGCTATGGCGCGACAAACCCGCGCTAGCCGAGATGGCACGCCTGGACTGGGCTATTTCCAGCGCATTCGATGCCGCGGACGAACCCGTCATCAGCGCCACCGACCTGGCGGGAGTGCCGGCCGAGGCCTGGGCTGGTCTTTGCCTGGTTCCGCAAAGCCACCTGCAGATCTTGCCGGTCACCTGCAATGTGGACACGTTTCGTCGCGCCGCCGACCAGGCCGCCCCGCGGCCGCACTTGCGCAGATACCCACGGCCACGCCACCTGCTGGTATGGCGGCAAGAACTGACCGTGCGTTACCGCGTGCTCAGTGAAGATGAACGACCGCTCTTGAACGCCGCCCTGCGCGAGGAATCCTTCACCTCGTTATGTGAGCTCCTGGCGGAGTACCACGATCCAAACCAAGCCATGCCACGAATGACCACCCTGCTCAGGCATTGGCTGGAGGCCGGCCTGATCAGCGCCTATCGGCTTGAATCCACCCACGATTCATAGTGACCGTGTAACTATCCCCCCGCAGTCGGCGAATAGCTTTACAGAGCCACTCTCGACGGGGGATCCCCAATGTTTATTGAGCACACAGCCGCCTCGGTTAGCGGTGTACAGCCAGCCTTCGTCGAACCCGCGCTCGAATCGCTATTGAACCAAACCATGCTGCGAGTCGATGTGCTTACTGAGCGGCATCAACCCGGCCCCTGGCTTCACAACGAAACCCATGACTCGTGTGGGCTATTTCACTTGGTCGGCGCGGGCAATTACACCGTCGAGAGTTCCTTACTCGAAAGCGCGCTACACCTGGAAGTCGGCGACATGGTCGTGCTTGCGCATGGCGACTCGCATCGCTTGAGTATCGATAACCGATCACACGCGAATCATGCCGATACCAGCACGTTGATCTGCGGCGAATTGCACTTCTCCACCAGCACCCAACATCCATTGAGCCAGGCACTGCCGGCCTGCTTTGTGGTGCGCGCCAGCGAAGCCAGCGATACCTTTCGGCAACTGTCGAGCATGATGATAGGCATTGCTCATTCGGCGGTCTCGGGGCGGCAATTGCTGTTGAACAAGCTGGCCGACACCTTGTTTACCCTGGCCATCTGCGACTACGCCAGCCGCACCACCGAGCGCCGCGGCCTGTTCGCCGCCATCACCGACACGCGCATCTGCAAAGTACTGCACGCAGTGCATGAAAACCCCGGCCATGCCTGGACCATGCAAGCGATGGCTTCGCGCGCCTGCATGTCGCGCTCGGCCTTTGCCGAACGCTTCACTCGCTTGATGAAAATGCCGCCGATGCAATACGTCACCCAGTGGCGGGTAAGCGTCGCCGAACAGCTACTGCGCGATCGACAACTATCCGTGGCCGCTATCGCCGAGCAGCTTGGCTATGCCAGCGAAGCCGCATTCAGGCGTCTATTCAAACGTGTCAGCGGCATCAGTCCAGGCCGTGTCCGGACCGAGATGGATGAGTGCCGGGTATTGAATTGAATCAACTCCTAGCCTCAAAGGCCTTGCCGCAAGAAGCTGGGCGCACTGCCTCCCCCTGCAGATACCTGCAAGGGGAGGCGGGTTAAGCCTTAGTGCTTCGGTGCTTCTTTCAGGCCACGGTCGATAAGCATCGGCTCGACCACCGGCTCTTTGCCGCGCCAGTCGTGGTAAAGCTTGCTCAGATCCACTGTATTGCCGCGCGAAAGAATCAAGGCACGGAAGCGATCACCGTTGTCGCGAGTCAGGCCACCGTGCTCTTTGAACCATTCGAAGCTGTCATCCGACAACATCTGCGTCCACAGGTAAGCGTAGTAGCCGGCGGCGTAGTCGTTACCCCAGATGTGCTGGAAATAGCTGGAGCGGTAACGCGGCGGCACATAGCTCAGATCGAGCTTGTCTTTTTTCAACGCATCGGTTTCAAACGTATCCGCGTCCTGCTTGGGCGCATCGGCACTCAGGCTATGCCAGTTCATGTCGAGCAGCGCTGCGGCGAGCAGCTCGGTCATGTCGTAGCCCTTGTTGAACGTCGACGCTTTCTTGATTTTGTCGACCAGGGCTTGCGGCATCGGCTCGTGGGTTTGGTAATGCTTGGCGTAGTTGGCGAAAACCTTGGGGTCGCTCGCCCAGTGCTCGTTGAACTGAGACGGAAATTCGACAAAGTCGCGTGCCGTCGCCGTACCGGACAAACTCGGATACTGCGAATCGGCAAAAATGCCATGCAAGCCATGACCGAACTCGTGGAACATGGTCACGACATCGCCGAACGACAGCAGCGCCGGCTGACCCGCCGCTGGCTTGGTGAAGTTGGCGACGTTGTAGATCACCGGCTTGGTGCCCATTAGCTTGGACTGATCGACAAAGTTGCTCATCCAGGCGCCACCGTTCTTATTGTCGCGCTTGAAATAATCGCAATAGAACAATGCGATCGAGGTGCCGTCTTTATCGAACACTTCGAACACCCGAACATCCGGCTGATACACCGGGATATCGTTGCGCTCCTTGAAGGTCAGGCCGTAGAGCTGGTTGGCGGCGAAGAACACGCCATTCTTGAGCACATTATCCAGCTCGAAATACGGTTTGATCTGCGTTTCATCCAGATCGTATTTGGCCTTGCGCACCTGTTCGGCATAAATCGGCCAATCCCAGGCCTCCACCTTGAAACCGCCCTTCTGCTGATCGATCGCCGCCTGGATATCTTTCGCCTCGCTGCGTGCCCGCGCCGTCGCGGCCGGCACCAGGTTCTCCATGAATTTGATCGCCGCATCCGGCGTTTTCGCCATCTGATCTTCCAGCGTCCACGCGGCAAAGCTGGGGAAACCGATCAGCTTGGCGCGCTCTGCGCGCAATTGCGCTAGGCGTGAAATCAGCGCGCGCGTGTCATTCGCGTCGCCCTTTTCAGCGCGCCCCCACGATGCCTTGAACAGCGCTTCACGGGTGCTGCGATCGGTCAGGCTTTGCAGCTCGGGCTGCTGCGTGGTGTTTTGCAACGACAACACCCATTTGCCATCCAGCTTGCGGTCTTTACCGGCCTGCTCGGCCGCGGTGAGATCGGCATCGGAGAGACCGGCCAGCTTGCTCTTGTCATCCACCACCAGCGCGGCATCCTTGGTCGCGGCGAGCAGCTTGTTGGTGAATTCGGTGCTGAGCGTGGACTCTTCTTTGTTCAGTTCTTTCAGCTTGGTCTTGTCGGCATCGGACAGCTTGGCGCCGGCGCGCACGAAGTTCTTGTAGGTCACCTCGACCAAGCGCAGCGACTCTGGATCGAGCTTGAGCGAATCGCGCTGGTTATAGACCGACTCGACGCGCTGAAACAGCTTGCTGTTCAACATGATGGCGTCTTGGTGCGCGGCCTGTTTCGGCGCCTCCTCTTCCTGCACCTTTTGCAGCAAATCGCTGGTATTCGCACCGGTCACGCCGTCGAACGCATGATTGACGCGCTTCAGCAGGGCACCCGACTTCTCCATCGCGACGAAGGTGTTCTCAAAGGTCGCAGGCTCAGGGTTGTCGGCGATCTTCTCGATCTCGGCCAAATGCTGCTTCATGCCTTCTTCGATGGCCGGCTGGTAGTCGGCCTCTTTGATCTTGTCGAACGGCGGCGCCTGAAACGGCAGCGTGCTCGCCACGAAGAACGGATTGCTGGCGGTAGCCTCGGCACTTGGCGCGGCGGCGGTGCTGGCCGGCGCGGGCGCTGCGGCCGGCTTGGCCGCGTCATTGGATGACTGCGAACAAGCGCCAAGCGCAATCGAAGAGGCAATCACCAGGGTGCGGAGACGGAGCATGGAAGATCCCTTGAAAGTAGGCATCCCGCAGGGGATGGGGCAAATAATAGTTCTCGACTTTAACCACACCCGGCACGTTCTTCCAAGGGCCGGAAGTCAAAAAGCTCAGGCCGAGCGCATGTCACGCAGCTGCCAGGCAGATCCAATCAGCCAATTCAAACGTGGACGCACCACGCTCATCGGCAGGCTGGTGATGAGATCCACCTCGATACGCAAATCGTCGACTTTCGCACTCGCCTGCGCATTGGCATCGGTGACACCCAGTGCCTTATCCACCTCATCGGGCTCAGGCTGCATCAAGCGCCAACGTTCAAAAAGACTGGGACTGCGCAGGGCTTCCTGCAAGGCGGCGGCAAAATCATTCGGGCCGGCGCCGTCATAGCTCAGCGTCGGCTCACTGCCACGCGCATGAGCCAGATCGGCAATCGAAAGAAAATAATGGTAACGCGGGGTCATCACTGCCTCCTGTCGTTGCGGCGAATCTTCTCGGCCTCGCTTATGCCGAGCCTTCGACTACCTAGGTCTTGATGAATAGATACAGTCCATCATGGCGATATTTCGTGCAAGCAGGCAGCCGCTGCGGCAAGTTGGCCCGCGGCATCTGCAGGCGCCACACCATAAGGCAGCACGCCCAGGCACGGTGCAGGCAACAGGCTACGCAGGCTAGCCAGATTCTCATCCACCGCCTCCATGTTTGGATCGATCCGATTGCCGATCCAGCCGATCAGTTGGCAGCCATCCGCCACAATCGCCCTTGCGCTAAGCAGGGCATGACTGAGGCAACCCAGGCGCAGCCCGACCACCAGGATCACCGGCAACTGCCATTGCCGCGCGATATCGGCGGCGAACAGGTGCGGCGTCAATGGCACCAGCCAGCCGCCCACGCCTTCGACGACCACGATCTCGGAACGGGCCTGCAAGGCATCGAACGCGGTACGCAATGGCGGCAAGCTGATTTCCACGTTCTCACGCGCCGCCGCAAGATGCGGCGACAACGGCGCACGCAACGCCACCGGATTAATCAGCGCATACGGCAGCAAGGCACGGCTTGCCGCTTGTAGCGCCAGGGCATCTTCATTGCGCAAGCCATCCGGCGAGTCGATGCAACCGCTGGCCACCGGCTTCATGCCATTGGCGACGTATCCAGCAGCGCGCAAGGCATGCAACAGCGTGCAGGCCGCGTGGGTCTTGCCGATACCGGTATCGGTACCGGCGATGAAAACAGCCGACCCGCTCAAGAGCTCACCTGCTCCAGACGATGACGATAAGCCCTCAATGGAAAGCGCGCCAGGAACAACAGGAAGTAGCAACAGCCCGGCAATAACAACAACTGGCTGGACCCGTGCGGAGGAATCAGCAACGCCACCATGATTGAAATCAACCCGACCGCCGCGCCACTGGCCCATACCATCGTCGAAACACGTGCCTCGTTACGGATGGCGTGACCCATGTGCAGCGCATTTCGCGCACCATGCCGATACAACAGCGCCAGCGTGGTGGCCATACACGTATAAGCCGCACCGTAACAAATGAAGACACCCTTCATCTCATCGGCCGTCTGCGCCTGAAAATCACTGGGCAAGGCACCATTGCTGATGAAGCTGAAAAGACTGGCGAACACCATGTGCAGCGGATAGACGAAAATCAGCGCGAAGAACACCAGCACCAGCGAAAGTATCAAGCTGCTGCGGTCAGCGAGCTGGCAATGAACCCGCCAGTGCACATGGGCATACCAAAACAACGAAATCTGCGCGAAGCTGCAAGCGAAGGCGGGAATCCCGCCCAGCGCATGCAAAAGCATGTTCAGATCACGCGGAATCGCCGCTCCGGCAATCGCCAGCAAGGTCAAAGTGAACGCAAAGGCGCCGTCCACAAACATATCCAGCCGCCCCGCCTCGATACCCTCACGTTGCTCGATCAAACTCATGCTGCGCTCTCCCCCGGTGACCGGCGCATAATACGGGCTTTCCATCCATACAAGATGCAGCCCAGCCCATGAGCTTTGAATTGAAATCGCCTGGCATCGGCAGCAAACGCGAACTCTATGCCGATTTGCGGGAGCAAGCGCAAGGATTGCTCGCCGGCGAACACGACGTCATTGCCAATGCGGCGAATTTCTCGGCGCTGCTATTCCATAGCCTGCCTGACCTGAACTGGGCCGGCTTTTATCTGTACGACGGCAGCGAACTGGTCGTAGGGCCCTTTCAGGGTAAACCTGCCTGCATTCGTATCGCCATGGGCCGCGGCGTTTGCGGCACCGCCGCACAATCGCGGCAGACCCAGTTGGTTCGCGATGTGCACGAATTCGATGGACACATTGCCTGCGATGCAGCGTCGAACTCCGAAATCGTCGTGCCGCTGGTAAAAGCCGACGGCTCGCTGTTCGGTGTATGGGATGTGGACAGCCCACGGGTTGCACGCTTCGACGAAGACGACCGGGCGGGCATGGAAGCGCTGTGCGCCGTATTCATGGCGACGCTGAAAAGCTAAGGCGAGCGGCTGGGCCAGCTCCACTCCCCAGGCAAGCTGGCCATGGGGAGTGGAGTGAAAAGGCGATATCAGCCTTGCGCTTTAGAAATCTTTTTGCACGCTGAGGTACACGCCGCGACGGGGGCCGAATTGCGGTGCGCCGACGCCCACGCCCGTACCGTCACGCAGCTGGTAGGTGCGATCCAGGGCATTGATCACGGCGAGCTGAGTATGCAGTTTGCCGGTGCTTTCGAAGTTGAAATCATGCGACACACTGAGATTGAGCTGGAAGTAATCCGGCATCGAATCGCCATTCGGCACTGAGCCATTTCGGCGCAGGCCACTGCCGAAAATGTAATCGGCGCCGACCTTGGTATCGCTGGTGATGGCATAGCTGATACCGCCGGACGAGGTGTAGGTCTGATCGTGGTCGAGATGAATATAGTTATTGGCGATATAAGCCAGTTCATCCACCCCGAAGTTGTACTGGCTGGTGATGACTTTCTTGCCCATCGAGCGGTTGTAGGCAAAGTTGAAGTAAGCCGAGACCGGGCCCTCATCGTAGTTCGCGGTGAATTCGACGCCGCCAACATGGCCCAGGCCGTAGTTGAAAGTGCTATAGATCAGCGCCGAGCCGAATTGCCCTTCGTCCTGCAAGCGCTTAGCCTTCCGGTAGTAGGCATCCAGACCCAGGGTCAGCGATGAACCGAAATTCTGCGCGATGCCCGCATCGAAGTAATCCGAGCGCTCAGCCAACGGTGTCGCGTTGCCCGGATTGGACACGGCATTGGTCGTGCCGTCGAATTTGGAAATGCTGGTGGTGGTGATCATCTCCGTCGCCGGCGGGGTGAAATAGCGCGAATAGCCGGCATGTATCGTGGTGCTATCGGTGGCCTGATAGACCACACCCAGGCGCGGGCTAAGCTGACTTTCGGTGCGCGCCAGGGTGTACTTATCGCCACGTACGCCGTAGTTCACCGTCCATTTGTCGCCAATGCTCCACTCGTCCTGCACATAAGCAGACCAGGTCTTTGCGGTAATCCGATTGTTGTCGATGATATTGATCGGCGTTGTCGTGGGATTGCCATTGATATCGAGCGGGAACACCGATGAATTGTTGCCGCTGCTCGCATGCTCGAAACTGCCGTAAACACCGTAGCGCAGCGTATTGCTGTCACCTAGCGGAGTAGCAAAATCTGCCTGCAGGATGCTGGCGCGATTGTTGCGCGAAACGGTTGAAGCCACGCCGGTGAACATCAGGTCGCCAATCGGGTCCGGCGAAAAATTGAGGCTGGTGTAACGCTGGCCGACCGATACTTGGTAGTCGGTCTTACCGAACTTGCCCTGCAAGGCAAGCATGCCGAAACGGGTATTCTCGCGCTGCTGCTCGTTGAGTTTGGAGGAGTCGAAGGTGACCGTATCGAGATAGCCGAACTGCGGTGTCAGGCCCGGCCGGTTCGGAATCTGGAAACGGTTGTTACTTACACCAAAGAGAAAACTCAAACGGGTGTCGTTATTGATCAGGTAGGTGATATCGCCAAAGCCTTTCACCTGATTCGTGTGGTCGTGAATCGGCTTGCGGCTGCCGGTCGGATTCTCGATACCGACATCGTTTTCCATGTAGTTGGCGGTAAAGAACCCACTCCACGGGCCACTGCTACCCCATACGGACGCATTCGGATTAAGCGTGCCGAACGAGCCGCCGGTGATGCCTACGCTGCCGCCGTTACCCAGGGCGCTCGCGCTCTTGGTGGTGATATCCACCACCGCCGCCGTGCGCAGGCCGTACTGCGCCGGCAGTGCGCCATCGAGCAATTTAACGTTCTGGATCGTGCGTGCATCCAGGGTCTGGCCAAAACCCGAGATCGATTCCGGGATGATCACGCCGTTGATGCGGTACTGCAGATTCGCGTGATCGCCACGCACATGCATGCCGCCATAGGAGTCTTGCACCACACCCGGCGCTTGCAACAACACCTGGTTCAACGGTGTGGAATCACCCAGCGGCAGCGCCGCAATCGCCTTCTGATCGATCACGTACTGGCTGCTGCCAGTGTCCGGTGACAACGCATTACGCGCGCGATCCAGGGCCGCGGTGACATCGATGCTGCCGAGGTCTTTCACCTTGGCCGGCGGCTTGTTGCGGGTACCGCCATTGCTCGTCGCCGCCCCGGTCGTATCCACGTCGGTACTGTTGTCCGTGGTAGAGCCATCGGTGGCATACACCGGCATCGCACTCAACGCGGCGGCAAGGCTCAAGGCAAGCAAAGACAGTTTCATGATCAAAATCCGGGAAGGTGAGTAGAGGCGCGAGGCATTATTGATACGTTATAACATTCCCATTAAACCATGCCTCAATGCCTGCGCCATAAGTCATGCTACGAATCGCAATATATTGCGATGACATGGATGTCTGGACGTCCAGGCGGCACACGCGACCTGGCCGTCACGTCCTCAGACCCGCTTCACCTGTACCTCATAGACTGGCTTACATCGGCAGCAGCCCTGCTGCCCTATTCGGTATCGCCATGAGTGAAAACGCCAACCAGCTCCCCGCGGTCATTTCGCCCCTGCAACAAAACCGCGTGACGCAAGCCATTCTCGATTTTGTCAGCCGCAGTCCCGACAGCCATATCGGCAACAGCAAAGACCCCGATCACGAAGCACGCCGCCTGGCCAGCCGCGCTGCGCAGCGCGCCGCGTTGACTGCCGGCTCGCTGGCCTTGCCACCCGGCCCGCTCGGCTGGATGACCTTGCTGCCAGAGTTGATCGTGATCTGGAAAATCCAGGCGCAGATGGTCAGCGACATCGCCGCGGCTTATGGCAAACACGCCGAGCTGGGGCGCGAGCAAATGCTGTGGTGCCTGTTTCGCCACACCGCGGCGCAGGCTTTTCGCGACCTGGTCGTACGCATGGGCGACCGCCTGTTGTTTCGGCGCATGTCCTATACCGTGCTTGAGCGCGTCGCGAAAACCATCGGCATCAAGGTCTCGCAAAAGGTCATCGGCAAAGGCGTGGCACGCTGGCTGCCGGTTGCCGGTGCGCTCGGCGTAGGCGCATATGCTCACTACGACACACGGCAAGTCGCCAAGACGGCGATCGCGATGTTCAGTGGCCGCATCGATATCGAAACGCCTGATGCATCATTCAATGAATCCGTGGAAGCCGATACGCCGCCGTCAACACATTGATCCCTTCATCACATGGGTCATGTCGTAGTCGCTGCAGCCTCCCCAGATGACGTAACCCGACGTTTACGGCAAGCTGCGGAAAGCATCACTTTACGCAGGAGCACCACATGCATCCACGCCATGAACGTCCCGTCGCGCTGATTACCGGCGCAGGCAAACGCGTTGGCGCGGTGATCGCGCGCTGCCTGCACTCGGCCGGCTATGACCTCGCCCTGCACTATCGTCATGCGGCCAGTGAAACACAGGTACTGGCCGCCGAACTGGAACGCTGGCGCCCACACAGCACGCTATGCGTGCAGGCCGAGTTGGCCGAGCTGGAGCACCTGCCCAGCTTGATCGGCGCCATCACCGCGCATTACGGCCGGCTCGACGCCCTGGTCAACAACGCCTCCGCGTTCTATCCAACCCCCTTGGGCAGCGCCACGCCCGCGCAGTGGAACGAGCTATTTGCCTCGAACGCGCAGGCACCGTTTTTTCTCACCCAGGCCGCCTTGCCTGCGCTGCGTGAAGCGCATGGCGCCATCGTCAACCTGGTCGATATCTACGCCGAACGCCCCCTGGCCGAACATCCGCTGTATTGCATGGCCAAGGCTGCCCTGGCCGCCATGACCCGTTCGCTGGCGCTCGACCTCGGACCGACCGTGCGCGTTAACGGCGTTGCCCCCGGCGCAGTCATGTGGCCCAGCGACGGCAAGCCTTACGACGACCAACAAGCGATGCTGGCAAGAACGCCCCTGCATCGTGCCGGCTCAGCCGAAGACGTGGCCGGCGCCGTGCTGTGGTTGTTGCGCGATGCGCCGTTTGTCACCGGGCAAATCATTCGCGTCGATGGTGGCCGCACGCTATCGGTGTAAGAGCCCGTTCAAAGCCTCCCTCACAAGACGGCAGGGGCGGCGCACAGCATCACTTCTTCGGCTTGAAAGCCTGTTCCAGCAAGGCCTGGTCGAAGCCGCCGCCGGCCTGACCTTCTTCCGCGTAACGGTATAGCGCCGCCGCATAGATGCCCTGCAGCGACGCCTGGATCAAGCCGAGAGCGGTAAGCCCGACCACCACTACGGCCACGGCGGCGACTAATGCAATTGCAGACTGCATGGCCATCGCACCGGCGACCAGCCCGGCCGAAACCAGCAAGGCGAAAAACGTCAGCAAGCCAAACACCACGCCGATACCGGCGCTGCCGATCAGGTTTTCGCCCCAGGTGCGCTTGAGCAGCTCCACGCTGCGCTTGACCGCATCGACCGGACCGACGTCCTGGCTGGCCAGCACCGGCACCACCAGAAAAGTAGCCACTGTCCAGGCCAGGCCCAGCAAACCGATGACCAGTCGGCCGATCAATCCGAATCGCTCTTGCAAGGCACGCAGAAACAAACCTACGGTGGCGGAAATCAACGCGTAGCCGAGAATGCTGCCGGCACGCGATCTGGCCACGGCAAAGCCGTTGGCGAAACTGGTCGGCTCGCCGCGCAAGCGTTGCAATGCCGCCCCAGCCAAGGCCGTGTTGAAGAAAATGATGACGAAGTACTGCAGCAGATAAAACGCGAACAACGCGACATAAGCCAGCGGCGGCAAGCCATGTTCATAACGACTGCCGGCACGTTCAGCGCCGATCATCAATACGCCGATCGGGATCAGAAAACTCGCCGCGACCAGCAAGCTGCACAATCCGGACAGCAACGGAAAGGCCAGCAACGATTTGTCCGCGCGCAATACGCCCGCACTCGCTTTCACCAGCCCCCAACTACGCGAAAACTTGCCTGCCATGCCCCTGCCCCGTCCATTGATAATGAGGCGTACTTTCTAACACTCGCCCGTCACTGGCGATAGTGCGAAGCGGCATCTGAGCCCGCCCAGCCCGCAGGCTTCTGCCTGCCAGGCAGCAGGGTCGACCAACGCTTAGTTCGACTCCAACGACTCGAGCGTCAGAGGCTCGCTGCCCACCGGAAACGCCGCCCACAGCGCCGCCATGCTCAAGCCACTGACCGGATGGCGAAGATCCGGCGCGATATCGGCGATCGGCCGCAACACAAAGGCGTGCTTAAGCTCTTTGCGCGGGATATCCAGATGACCTTCGCCTTGCCGCACCAGGTCGTCATACAAAACGATGTCGATATCCAATGTGCGATCGGAAAAACGCGGTACATCGCGGCGGCGGCCATGACGGTCTTCAAGCGCATGCAGCCAGTCGTTCAATGCTTCCGGCGCCATCGCGGTATCCAGACCCACGGCCAGATTGACAAAATCCGCGCCGTCAAAACCCACCGATTGACTGCGATAAGCCGGTGATACATCCAGCGCGCCAAAGTGCAAACGCAGCTCATCCAGCGCTGCCCGCAGGTAACGCCGTGGCTCGGTATTGGAGCCGAGGCTCAAGTAGACACGTGCCATCTCGGTGCTTACCACCGCGTGCCGCGCTCGATGCGCACACCCACCGCATGCGCACCACGCACCGCGCCGGGCTTGGACAATTTCAGCCGCACCCACGCTACCCCAAACTCTTCGCGAATAATCGCCGCGCAACGCTCAGCCAAGGTCTCCACCAAGCCAAAACTGGAAGCGCCGACGTAGTCGATCAGCCGCTTGGAAACATCTTTGTAGTTCAGCGTGTCGGCAATATCGTCGGTAGCCGCAGGACGCGTGTTGTCGAACGCCATCTCGATATCGAACGACAAGGTCTGGCGCACGCGCCGCTCCCAGTCATAAATACCGATGACGGTATCGATACGCAGGTCTTCAATGAAAACGATGTCCATGGGCAGCCGTGAATCGGGGTAAGCAGAAGAGTCGCGCAGGTTATCGCGTTTTTAGCGCTTGCCTAAAGCGGGGTTTCCGCCGCTGGCCGCAAACCTTGCAGGTCCCAGCGCGGAAAGACCTGCACCGTCTCGTCCTGCTGCTGACCACCGGCCAAGCGGATGGCACCGGCCAGCGCAATCATCGCGCCGTTATCGGTACAGAACTCAAGGCGCGGAAAATACACCCGGAAGCCGTCCTTCGCCGCCGCCTCGGACAAGGCGAAACGCAAGCGCTTGTTGGCGCCGACGCCACCGGCAATCACCAGTTGCCGCGCACCGCTGGCCTCCAAGGCGCGGCGGCACTTGATGATCAGGGTATCGACCACCGCATCCTCGAAAGCGCGCGCAATATCGGCGCGCGTCTGCTCGCTTTGATCGGATTGCCGCCAGGCCAGCAACACCTGCGTTTTCAATCCCGAAAAGCTGAAATCCAGGCCCGGCCGGTCGGTCATCGGGCGGGAAAAACGAAACGCGCCCGGGCGTCCCTGCTCTGCCAGCCGTGCCAGCTCCGGGCCCCCGGGATAAGGCAAGCCCATCAATTTGGCGGTCTTGTCGAAAGCCTCGCCGGCCGCGTCATCCAGGGTATCTCCGAGTATCCGGTACTCGCCGATCGCCTTGACCTCGACCAGCATCGAATGACCACCGGAGACCAGCAAGGCGACAAAAGGCGCTGCCGGCGGATCGTCCTCCAGCAGCGGCGCCAGCAAATGACCCTCCATATGGTGGATGCCAATGGCCGGCACCCCCAGCGCCCAGGCCATCGCCCGCGCCGCCGCCGCACCCACCAGCAAGGCACCGACCAGGCCCGGGCCGGCGGTATAAGCCACGCCGCCCAGGTCCTGCGGCGTCATGCCGGCCTCGGCCAGGGCCTCGCGCACCAGCGGCAGCAGCTTGCGCACATGGTCGCGGCTGGCCAGCTCCGGCACCACGCCACCGTATTGCGCATGCAGCTTGATCTGGCTGTAAAGCGTATGGGCAAGCAAGCCACGACCTGGCTGGCCCGGCTCCCAGCGCAGCAGGGCCACCCCGGTCTCATCACACGAGGTTTCGATACCGAGAACCGGCTTGGTCACAATAAAAGTGGACATGCGTTACCAGATAAGGGCGATGTATGGCGAATGAAATACAAGGGCTGAAAGTAGGCCCAGACTCACCTGCGAGAGTCCAAACCTAGCTGGAAGCTGGCTTTTCGACCGCGGCAAGCTTACCTTGCCACCCGAGGTTCGCGCCCACGCAGGTGCCGCCCACCCTCCCGGTCACTAAATTCGCTTTGAAAGTAGCCCCGTCTTGCGGCTATACTTCGCGGCTCGCCCGATTCTGCGGGCAGGTTTATCACTCGGAGTTTCCATGCCCAGCGTAAAAGTTCGCGAGAACGAACCGTTCGAGCTTGCCCTGCGCCGTTTCAAGCGCACCTGCGAAAAAGCCGGCGTTCTCGCCGAAACGCGCAAGCGCGAGTTCTACGAAAAGCCGACCCAAGAGCGCAAGCGTAAGCGCGCTGCTGCGGTGAAGCGTCACCTGCGCCGTCTGTCGCGCGACGTCTCCCGCAAGACCCGGATGTACTGAGTTTCCGAGCTTGTCAGGCCCCTCGCGGGGCCTTATGACAGGCCGTGCGCAGCACTCATGTTGCTGCGCCTTGGATACACGGTTGGCGCGGGCCCTCGCAGCCACCGCAAGCACACGGGTACCATCGACCGGTGTTGTCCTTACGGGATAACGCCGGTCTTTTTCGTGCCTTGATCTTTGGATTCACGGAGAAACATGATGACGCTCAAGCACCAGCTCACCGAAGACATGAAGACCGCCATGCGCGGCGGCGACAAGCACAAGCTGGCGGTAGTCCGGCTGATGCTGGCCGCCATCAAGCAGCGTGAAGTGGATGAGCGCATCGAACTTGATGACGTGCAGATCCTGGCCACGCTGGAAAAGATGCTCAAACAGCGCAAAGACTCGATCAGCCAGTTCGATGCCGCCAACCGCACCGATCTGTCCGACATCGAGCGGGCCGAAATGGTGGTGATCGAAACCTATCTGCCAACCAAGCTCAACGAGGCTGAGATCGAAGCACTGATCGACGCAGCCATCGCCGAGACCGGCGCCAATTCGCCGCGCGACATGGGCAAGGTGGTCGCCCTGGTCAAAGAAAAAGCCGCCGGCCGCGCCGACATGGGCGTGGTTTCAGGCCGGATCAAAACCAAGCTGGCGGGTTAAACCCTCGCCGCCCTCTCCCGCCAGGGGGAGGGCGGGCATGAAGGACCCGCCTCAGATCGCCAGCGCAGAGTTCAACGTAGCCGCCACGCGACCAGCGCCGCTAACAGGATGAGCAACGCCAGGCCGACGATCAACGCGGTTTTTCGCCGCCGTTGACGCAGTCGCAGCCAATTCGCACGATCCAGGTAATAGCGACCCTCGCCAGGGCAGCGCAGCACCGCCAACCCCACCAGCTGATACCAGGCCATGCCCGCCCTCACGCCGAGCTGCTCGGGGCTGCGCGCGCTGGCGCCGTCGATCGCACCGGCTTGCTCAAAACTCCGCACGATGGAACGCTGCGAACGCAGCATCAGCATGGTTAACAGCATCGTGGGGCTCCCGCTATCAGAGCCGCGCAGCTTGCCGGGCCGACCGATGAGGGTCAATCCAGACGGCGCTCCATCCGACGATGATCCGGCACCCGCCCCCTCAGCCATCAGGCGCTCGATCAACGCCAACCCTTTGGGCTGGCATGGCCGCGTCATTATTCGCTCGTGTACCGACGTACACTCCCTCTTGCTTCCTTGGTCCTGCGCGCAAACAGCTCTCGGCGCAAGCCACGGGGACACTTCGAACAGGCTCTACCGTTTAAACTGGCGTACTTATGCGCGGTCGTATCCCCGATAGCTTCATCGACGAACTACTGGTTCGCGTCGACATCGTCGATGTGATCGAGCGGCGCGTGCCGTTAAAAAAGGCCGGCCGCGAATGGACCGCCTGCTGCCCGTTCCACAACGAGCGCACGCCTTCGTTCTATGTCAGCCCGACCAAGCAGTTCTTCCATTGCTTTGGCTGCGGCGCGCATGGCAGTGCAATCAAGTTCTTGATGGATTACGAGCGGCTGGAGTTTCCTGATGCGGTCGAAGAGCTGGCGCAGTCCGTCGGCCTGAAAGTGCCGCGCGAAGGCGGCAACGAGGCAGCGCCGCGCGAGGACAAAACCGACCTCTACGCCCTGCTCGATGCCGCCGCGCAGTGGTACGAAAACGAGCTGCCCGGCCATACCGACGCGCAGGCGTATTGCAAGAAACGCGGGTTGGATGCGGAAACCATCCGGCGCTTGCACATTGGCTGGGCACCGGCCGGTTATGACGGGGTGATCAAATCGCTGGGCGGCAGTGAGCGGCGCCTGCAATTGCTCAACGAAGCCGGCATGGTCGCCAGCAGCGAACAAGGCCGCAAATACGATCGCTTCCGCGAACGCCTGATGTTTCCGATTCTCGACCGCCGTGGCCGCGTCATCGCCTTCGGTGGCCGCGTATTGCAGGCCGACCAGGCACCTAAATACCTCAATTCGCCCGAGACCCCGCTGTTCCACAAAGGCCGCGAACTGTTCGCCATGTGGCAGGTGAAACAGGCCAATCCGAGCCTGCCGCGTATCGTCGTGGTCGAAGGCTATATGGACGTGATCGCCCTGCACCAGGCCGGGCTGCCGATCGCCGTGGCTACCCTGGGTACGGCCACCACGCCGGAACATACCGAGGTATTGTTCCGTGCCGCGCCCGATGTGGTGTTCTGCTTCGACGGTGACCGCGCCGGCCGCGCCGCCGCCTGGAAGGCGCTGGAATCGGCGTTGCCGCGACTGCGCGACGGGCGTCAGGCCTACTTCCTGTTTCTGCCCGATGGCGAAGACCCCGACAGCCTGATCCGCAAAGAAGGCAAAGAAGGCTTCGAAAAGCGGCTCAAAGCAGCCACGCCACTGTCCGAATATTTCTTTGGCGAACTCTCGCACGATGTCGAAATGGGCAGCCTCGACGGGCGTGCACGGCTGGCCGAGCGCGCCCGCCCGCATATTGCGAAATTGCCTGATGGCGCCTTTCGCGACCTGATGGCGCAAGAGCTGGAAAAACGCAGCGGTGCCCGCGCCATCCTGGCGGCCGAACCCGCGCCCCAGCACACCGCGCCACGCCCGGCCGGCGCCCCCCAACGCAGCCTGGTGCGCAGCGCCATTGCCCTGCTGCTGGCGCAACCCGGGCTGGCCGACGAAGTGGAGCGCCCCTACCGTTTTCTGAGCCTGGATAAACCCGGCATCGGCCTGCTCGCCGAACTGCTGGATCAGGCACGGGCACGGCCCGGCATCAACCCGGCGCTGCTGATCGAGCACTATGCCGAACGGCCAGAGTATCCGGCCCTGCAAAAGCTGATCGCGGTGACGGTGGTGGGCGAACCGGAGACGCAGCGCATCGAATTCTTCGACGCCCTCACCCGGATGGAACAACAGGCGACCGCGCTACGCCGGGTCGCCTTGCAGATCAAAATGAGCCAGGGCCCGCTCGATAGCGCCGAAAAGGCGGAACTGCGCGAACTGCTGGCGGCACGCGGGCCGCGTGCCCCCAGTGCCTGATGCCGCAGTGCACGAACAACAGGGCAAGACAAGTCTGTGGGATGATGCTCCACCGTTTTCAGCGCCAGGCATAGGCATGACAGGTATGGACGTAGATGGATCTGCTTGAGCGACTCGTCACGCTGTTCGCCGAGAACGGCTACGCCTCGGTTTTCATCGCACTTATTCTGTGCGGCGCCGGCATCCCGCTGCCCGAAGATGTCACCCTGGTCGCTGGCGGCGTTATCGCCGGCCTCGGTTACGCCAACGTCCATGTGATGTTCGCGGTATCCATGGTCGGCGTGTTGCTGGGCGATGCCGGCATGTTTCTGCTCGGTCACCATTACGGTGCCCGCAGTCTGCAATGGCGCCTGGTCGCCCGGCTGCTCACCCCCGCCCGCTACGCCAAAGTGCAGGAAAAATTCGAGCGCTATGGCAACCGGCTGATGTTTTTCGCGCGCTTCCTGCCAGGCATGCGCACCGCCGTTTACATCACCGCGGGCACCACTCATCGGGTTTCGTTTTTACGCTTCTTTCTGCTCGATGGTTTTGCTGCGCTGATCAGCGTGCCGTTCTGGGTGTACCTGGGCTACTTCGGTGCCGACAATCACGAATGGCTGGTGATGTGGATACGCCGCGGCCAGAGCAGCCTGTGGGTGCTGGGCGGCATCGTCTTGCTAAGCGTACTGGTGCTGTGGTGGCGCCATCATCGTCGCGTCACCGCCGCCGGGAACACGCCAAGCGCGGATCCCAACACCGAGGCATAGACAGGAGGCCGCCAGCGGCCTCCTGTCGTCATGCTTATTGCACCTTCACACTGACATCGTCGATAACGAACGAGGTCTGCTTGGAGGAGTTTTCCTTGCCGTAGAAATTGACCTGGATGGTCTGCCCGGCATAGGCGCTCAGATCCACCGTATGTTCGACATAACCGCTGCTGGCATCGAGATTGGACCAGGTCGCCAGCGTCGTGTACTTGTTGCTGGCATCGAGCACCTGGGCACTCAACGTATCGTTGGTGGCCGTCGTCGTAGTCTCGGCGGTATCGATATGCAGGAAGAAATCCAAGGTCACTTTCTTCGCGCTTGCCGGGATGGTGATCTTCTGGCGGATGTAATCGGTATGCGTGCTGCCGTAGCCATCAAGCCAGGCATACCAGCTGCCGCTATGCGCCGACTCACCGGAACCATTGGAAATGATGCTGGTGTTGCTGGCCGTCCATGACGCCGTACCGCTTTCAAAACCGCCGTTCTGGATCAGCTCCGTACCACCGCCGGTACCGCCACCGTTGGAGACGCTGAAGCTCACCGTGCTGCTGGTGCCGACATTGCCGGCGGCGTCGTAGGCTTTGGCAAGCAGACTGTGCGAGCCATCGGCCAAGGTGGTTGAGTCCAGGGTCATCTGATATGGCGTGGCGGTCAGCGTCCCCGTCAAGCCGTTGTCGACGTAGAACTCGACCTTGGTCACGCCCACGTTGTCCGTCGCATTCGCCGACAAGCTAATCGTGCCCGACGTGCCACTTTCCGCGGCGCTTACCGTCGGCGGCGTGGTGTCGCCACCCGTGCTGTTGGCGATGCTGAAGTTCACCGAGGTACTGGTGCCTACGTTACCGGCCGCGTCATAAGCCTTGGCGACGAGGGTGTGGGTACCGTTGCTCAACGTGGTGGAGTCCAGCGTCGTCTGGTACGGCGCTGCAGTCAACGTGGCATTGAGCGCGTTGTCGACATAGAACTCGACCCGAGTCACGCCCACGTTGTCCGTGGCATTCGCTGACAAGCTAATCGTGCCCGACGTCCCGCTCTCCGCGGCGCTCACCGTCGGTGGCGTGGTATCGCCGCCACCGCTGCCCTGGGTCACCCATACCGGCGCGGACCACAGGCGATTGCCGTCTTCCTGGGTGATCTTGGCGTAGTAAAAATGATCGCCGGTTGCCGGAGTAATCGTGGTGGTTGCCGTCGTCGAGGTTTGCGTCACGCTGCCATTGGCGCCCGGCACGCCTTCAAACACCTGCACACGCTGTGCGGTGTGGCCGGCGCTGCTGGCGTAGTTGACGGTCAAGGTCAGCGGGCCGGAGTTATTAAAGCGCTGACCCATCAGGTTACCGTTCGCGGTAAGCACCACTTGCCCGGTCTTGTCCTCGGTGGCGAACACGCGGCGTGCGCGCACCGCATCGAGGAAGCTGCTCAAGCTCAACGTGGTGCCATTGGGAATCAGCACACCAGTGCGGTTGGTGTAGCTGGCACCCCAGTTGGCGCAGTGGTTGTCCTGATCGGAACTCGGCGCCACGTGATAGCCGCGCGTCAACAGAATATTGAACGCCGGCTCGTAGCTGGTGCGGCTGGTTTCGGTTTCGCTGGTGTTGTTGGAAAACGCCGAGCTGTTCAACACTTCGGCCAACGCCATCACCTGGTCGCCATCGGCGCTATAACCCAGATCGGTGGAGTTGACGTTGAACTGCCCACTGCTGGCCGGATGATTGAACTGGCCAACCCAGCCATTCGTCTTCATCAAGGTATACAGCGAGCCGTAGTCGCTCTTGGCGGTAAAAATATCGCCAATCAGCTGACCCGAGCTGTTGTATTCCCATTCCAGCAAGCTCGGCGTGTTGAAGATATTGAGATGACCGCCATTGCTGATGACACCCCATTCCAGGCCGTAAATAGCCAGAAAGTTGGAATGCGCCGCGTTGAAGGTATTCGCCGCCTGTAACCCGGACTGAAAGAGATTGTGCGCAGTGGTCGGGTTGGCCGAGGTGTTGGTGCCGGTCGAGCCGTCGTACATATGGTTGTGCTCGGATGTCATCAAGATATCCAAGCCTTCATTCGCTGCGTACTGATACGCATCGGCCGGCCCATACGCACCGCTTTGCGGCGGCTGCGCATCGTGGCAGGTGGATACATCGCCGCCGCCATCGCTGTGATTGGTCTGGCTGTGCAGGTCACCGTAGTAAATCGTGTACGGCAAGCCGCTGACACCGACCGACTGGGCTTGCGCCATCGAGCGCGTCGCCACGCTTTCGCCGTGACGGCGCAAGGCGACGAACGCCGGCATTTTCGGCGCAGCGACGGCACCCGCCAGCACGTCATAGCTTTGCTCTTCGATCAACTCTGGCGCATGCGCCTTGGCTTGCTGCAAGGCATTGGCGGTGAGGCCGGTGCCGATGCGCGCGGTGGTTGCATTGTCCAGCGCAATGGCCCGCATGTGCACGGTGTAGTAACCGCTGCTCAAGGCCTGCCCGTTGCTATCGCGGCCGTCCCACTGCAGTTGGGCCTTGGTGCCACCCGCGCTGATCGCGCTATGGCCCTGCCACTCGCGCAACACACTGCCATCGCCGCGCAGCAGCGTAACTTCCCACGCCACCGGCGTTCCCGCCGTGGCGCCGGGGTAAGAGAAATGCAAGGTGATCGGACGCGCCCCCGCGCTCCGAAACGGCACATTCAACGCTGCCTCAAATTCTTCGTGATCCGGTAGCGCACCGGCAAACACTGCTCCCACAGTGAACATACTGGCAAGCACAAGGCTTGCGCGTATTGTCTTCCGCAACATGAATACCCCTCCATAGTTCATACGAAGGATTCCCCCGGGCACACTTTCGCCGTGCCAGCTGACAGGGTCATGACTAAGCGACTTCTTGCGGGTGACCAAACGCACAGATTCCTTTGTGCGATATCGAAAGTTTATGCGGCGAGCACGACCTGGCAGGCGAGAACGCCTGCCCGATCGCCTCTTCAAGCCACCGCGCTATTTCGACGGCGTCTTCTGCGCGATGGCCTTGTCCTCGATATCGCTGCGATTCCACCAACCGCCACCCAGCGCCTGGAACAACGCGGCGGTATCGGAATAGCGGCTGGCCTGTGCCTGCACCAAGGCAATCAGCGCCTGCTGATAAGTCACCTGCGCATTGAGCGACACGATCTCGCTGACATCGCCCAGGGCCAATTGGCGCTGCACGATCTCCAGGCTGCGTGCCGCTGCGCGCTCGGCCTTTGCGGTTGCCGCCAAGGTGGCGGCATCGCCCTGGATCGCATGCAACGTATCGGCCACGTCCTGCACCGCACTCACCACCGTGCTGCGGTATTGCGCGGCGCTCATCTCAAAGGTCGCCTCGGCCGCGCGTTGTTTGTGCTTGAGCGCGCCGCCATCGAGCAGGGGCTGAACCAGATTCGCGCCAAGCGTCCAGAAGGCGCTACCGCCCTGGAACAGCTTGCTGGTCTGCTGCAGATTGCCGGGCTCGCCCATGCTGCTGGTGACACCGGAGCTACCAAGCGCGGCGGTGATTTGCAGATTGGGCAGCCGGTTGGCGATGGCCACGCCGATCTGCGCACTCGCCGCATGCAGCTGGGCGTCCGCCGTACGCACATCAGGCCGTTGCTCGACCAAGGCCGCAGGCAAGCTGAGCGGCAATTCCAGCGGCAGCTGCAGATCTTTCAATTCGAATTGCGCATCGATGCGCTCGTCCGGCAGGCGCCCGCACAACGCGGCCAACGCATCGCGCTGCTGTGCCAGTTGCTGCTCCAAACCCGGCAGCGCGGCACGGTTTTGTTCCAGCAAGGCCACCTGCGCCGCCACGTCGGCATCCGCGGCCTGCCCCAGCACCTGCTGCCGTTGCAGCGAACGCAGAATCGTCTCCTGGCTGGCAATGATGCGTTGCGTGGCATCGATCTGCGCGCGCAACGCCGCTTCGCCGATCGCCGCATTCACCAGATTGGCCGTCAGCGTGAGATACGCCGCCTCCAACTGAAAGCGCTGCGAATCGGCCTGCGCCACCAATGACTCCACCTGGCGGCGATTGCCGCCCCACAGATCCGCCGTGTAGCTGACATTGACCTGCGCCGTCGCCACGCTGTACAGGTTCTTGCCGGAATTGATCGGACTAGCCAACGGCTTGGCCACGCGCTGCCGGCTCGGATTGTAGCCAAGGCTGACGCTCGGCATGTAAGCGGCACGCTGCACGTACACACCCTCCCATGCCGCGCGCAAGGCAGCCTGCGCCGCCTCGGTATCGGGGTTGTGCTTGAGCGCATCTTCGATCAGCGCATTGAGCGGTTCGGAGTGGAATAGCGTCCACCATTGGCCGGGAATATCCATACCTTCGACCAGGTGCTGCGCACCGCCGCCTTGTCCCGTTGCCGCTGCAGTCACGGTCGGCAATGC
>NZ_JAPDPE010000084.1 GCF_026283955.1 Dyella silvatica
CATGCGCTTATAAAGGGCGTAGCTAGCGGCGGTCTGCGCGATCATGAAGCCGCGCCAGCCATCCAGAAAAGCCAGGCGAAACAGATAGTCTTTGACGAAGGCGAGCAGAAACACGAAGGGTGCTTGCCACATCCGCACCGGCTTTCCCTTGTCCAGCCAGTCGCGGCATTTCAGTTCCGCATAGCGCAGTACTTTCAATTGCTTATGCACCAGCGTGGGATTGTTGGCGTGGTTGAATGACGCTCGCAAGGTGGGTGCCTGACCGTCAAAGCGCAGTGACTCATGCACGCGGGCGTCGATCCAGCGAGCGCGGCCGCGGTGGTAGATGCGTGCCATTTTCTCGCCCATGGCGGGGCGGTACCAGCGCATGGGTCGGCCCATGTAAATGGTGCTGCGACGCAGGATAGCGGCCGGGCTGGCGCTGGCCATCAAGGCAGGTAGGCGTTGCTCCAGCTCGGCGGCCAGTTCGGCGGACAAGTACTCGTCAGCATCCAGCGCCAGGATCCAGTCGTGACTGCATTGGGTCGAGGCGAAGTTGCGTTGCGGCCCGAAGCCAAGCCAATCCTGATGAACTACTCGCGCCCCCAGTCCCTGGGCTACGGCGACGGTATCGTCCTCGCTACCACTGTCGATGACCAGTTTTTCAGCCGCAAACGGCACACTGTCCAGGCAGCGCGCAATGTTCTCGGCTTCGTTATGGGTGATGACGACGAGGGTAAGAGGCAGTTTTGGCATCGCCATATTCTAGCCCGCGCGGCCCAGAGGTGACGGTGTACGGGCGAAGACCGGGGGTAGTCACCGTGCGGTCGCGAATAGAGGGCGGGAGCAGGTTGAATTTTGTAAGATGCCCGACGCATTGCAGAAGACGTGTCCGTATACGTCGACATTGAGCTGCTGCGGATAGGTTGGGGAGATGCGGTGAGGCAGATGGCAGAAACTATGCACCGGTCAGGTCGAATAATGGGCGCCGTGCGGTTGATGGGTGAAGACATCCTGACGATGCATCGGCATGGTTGAGCAGCGTAATTTGATTCTCGGCGCGGCAGCCGGCTATGCGGCAAAAGATATCCGCCTGTTTCTGCAAAGCCTCTCGAAGACGGAGTTCCATGGCCGCCTGGTGCTTTTCGTCTACGCACGACAAATCGACGCCATTCGGGCGGCGATCAAGAGCTATGCGCCGTCGCTCAAGGTCGAGCTGATCCGGATCAAGGGGATCCGCGAACATGCCCGTTTCACGCGCTCATGCATCAAGCGGCTGTTTGCGCTGGCGCCGGCCGAGCGCTCGCCTGCACTGAAGCGCGCGCTGTTGAGATTCCAGGGTATGCTGCATGTCACGCGTTACTTTCACTACGAGGCGTATCTGGACGCACACCCCGGTTTCGCAAACGTGTTGTTGACGGATGTGCGGGATGTTGTCTTCCAAGCTGATCCGTTTGCGCAGCTGGAAACTGGCCTGTCCGTCGGCATGGAGACCGATCGGTTGACGATCGGCACCGAGCATTTTGATCGCGACTGGATTCTCGATGCCTATGGCGAGGCCATGTTGCAACGATTGGCGGACAAGCAGATTTCCTGCTCCGGTGTGACGCTGGGCGATCTGGCATCGGTGCGCGGGTATATCGGCAAGATGCTGCAAGAAATCCTGCGGCAGCCCTTCAGCAAAATGAAAACCCGGATCTACGACCAGGCCTTTCACAACAAAATGCTTCATTGCGGTGAACTGGCCGACGCCCATCTTTGTCAGCCGTGCTGCTCCCGCATAGCCACGGTAGGTTGCATGCAGCCGTCAGATTTCGTGCTGTCGTCACAGGGGCGGCTGTTGAATCAAGGCGGGCAGGTTGCACCGATCGTCCACCAATACGACCGCCACCCGGAGCTTGTGAACACCTTCTCGGCTTGGGTGTTCGCCTAGGCGGGTTCCGGCAAGCTCATCTTTAGGCAGGGTTACTATGCAACTGGTTAGCCTTTGCGCCCATCTGCCCGCGGCTGCGCGGGTCATACCGAAGAATTGACAGATATGCCGAAGCCTTCTGAGGCCAGTGTTTCCCTGATGGTCTCCACCTATAACTGGAAGGCTGCGCTAGCGTTGGTGTTGCGCAGTGTGGCGACGCAGAGCCGGTTGCCGGATGAAGTCATCGTCGCGGATGACGGCTCGCAAGAAGATACGGCCGCGCTGCTGCGGGATATCGCCCAGGACTTTCCGGTTCCATTGCGCCATGTGTGGCAGCCCGATGAAGGGTTCCGCCTGGCCCGCAGCCGAAATCGCGGTATTGCGGCGGCTCGCGGGGATTACCTTATCCAGATTGACGGCGACATGGTTCTGCATCGCCACTTTGTGGCAGACCATATGCGGCTGGCGCGGCCGGGGCGTTTTTTTCAGGGCACGCGCATCCGTACGACCGAGGCTGAAACCGCGCGTCTTCTGGCCGGCGGCAAGCCGCGTTTTGGCTGGTTCGTGGATGCCTATTATCGCGTCGAGGGTGATCGCAGTACCTACCATTTCGGGCGTCGCCATCACACGATGCGCATACCCTTGCTGGCGCGGCTAAAAGCCCGTGCCAGCGGTCATCCGATGGGCTGCAACGTAGGTTTTTGGCGCGAGGACTTGCTACGTGTCAATGGCTACGATGAGCGCATGCAAGGCTATGGTAGTGAAGATTTGGAATTGGACGTACGTTTGCTCAATGCGGGTTTGCGCCGCAGTCAGATCAAATTCGCCGCGCTTACCTTGCACCTGGAGCATCGCAGCGTAGCGCCGCCTGATCCTAGCGATCCCGCTTTGCCGAACAACCGCTTACTGTTTGCCAGTCGCGACGAGAAACGCGTACGCAGTGAATATGGCGTGGACACGCATTTGCATGAATTTGTCGAGGCACCGGCCGATCTGCGTACGGTGGTCAAGGCCTTGCATCGATGAGTACGGCCCAAGTCGATCACACTAGTTATCGCTGGTTGCGCAACCTGCTTGGCCTAGGTATCGCCTGGCTGATTATTGCGATGGCGGTGGTTCCCGCAGGGGTTTCTTACAATCCGAGCAGGCTGCATCAGTACAGCCTGGGCCTTACGATTTATTTGCCTGCACTCGTGTTGTTGGTGATACAGCCACGGAACCTGCTTGAGCTATGGCGCAAGCCGCTAATGCCTTGGGTGTGCTTATTGCTGGTGTGGGGCGGGGTCACACTGCTGTGGAGCAACGTAGAGCGGCCGGCGGATGAACTTGCCCGCAATGTCAGCATTTTTCTTTTCCTGGCCGCGTGGCAGTGCGGTTTGGGTAGTGACAAACATCGCATCCGGCAGCTATTGATCGGCTGCGCGGTGATCATGGTGCCGATCGCGCTGTGGGCCATCGTGCGATTTGCCATACGCCCGCCCGCCGACGAGCGGCTCGTCGTCGGTGCCGGTGTCATGGCCAATGCCAACCTGGCAGCCGGGGCGATGAGCGCCGTCTTGCTTTGGTTGTTCCCTTGGGAGTTCCATCAGCTCAAATACCGCGTTGCCAAATGGGTGGCGCTGGCGGTGTTGGGCTTGCTGGTGTTGTTGACGTTTGCCCGTAGTGCCTGGGCCGGATTGTTCGCTGCCCTGATTGTGATGGTGTTGTGCCGTGGCGGGCGCCGTTCGCTACTCTATGCAGGGCTTATCTTTCTGCTTGGCTGCCTGAGCGTCTTGCTGGTCATGCCGATGCTGACCGAGCGTGGCTGGTCATTGCGGCCAGAGATTTTCATGCAGGCCAAGCACTTGTTCCTCAAGCACCCTTGGAACGGGTTGGGGCAGGGTAGCGAGTTTCAGCTCCAGGCGGGCGGTGAAACACTGATCCATGCCCATAACATGTTTAGCCAACTGGCGATTGAACTCGGTTTGCCCGGGCTGCTGCTATGGACCGGTATCTGGCTGGCCCTGGGCTGGCGTGGCTGGTGCTATCGCCACGAGACCCTGGGCAGGATTGTGCTCGGGCTATGGGTGTTTGCGACGATCATGGTTCAATTCGATCTGCCGCATCTGTTGAGCAGCCCGCGTCCGGGCTGGTTGATTACCTGGTTGCCCTTGGCACTCAGCATGTCGCTGGGCCGGCGTAGCGCGGATAACACTGCTCTTACTTCATGAAAGTCTCGCTGATCGTCATCACTTACAACTGGCCCGCCGCGTTGGCGCTGGTGTTGCGCAGCGTTGCCGGGCAGACACACCTGCCGGACGAGGTGGTGGTGGCAGACGACGGCTCGAGGCCCGATACCGCTGCGCGGATTGCCGAGTTCGCCGCTGCTTTTCCGGTGCCGCTACGGCATGTGTGGCAGCAGGATCTCGGCTTTCGCGCGGCGCGCTGCCGCAATCGTGGCATTGCCGCCAGCCAGGGTGAATACATCGTGCTGATTGACGGCGACATGGTGTTGCATCCGTCTTTTGTCGCAGACCATGTAGCGCTGGCCGAGCATGGCTATTTTTTGCAGGGTGGCCGGCTCAAGGCGACCGCTGAGGAGAGTCAGCGCCTGCTGGCCGGTGGCCGGCCGGTTTTTGCGCCGTGGATACGCGCGAACTTTCACGAGTTCGATGGCACCCGCCGTTTGTACGCTTTTCGCCAGCCGCTGCTGGCGCGCTGGAAGGCGCGTTCACGCAAGGGCGGTCGGGTGATGAGTTGCAATATGAGTTTTTGGCGCGAGGACTTACTGCGCGTCAACGGCTTTGATGAGCGCATGGAAGGCTATGGAGCGGAAGATCGCGAATTGGCCGTTAGGCTTGAAAATGCCGGTGTGCGCAAGCGCCAGCTCAAATGGGCGGCGTTGGCTGTGCATCTGGAACACGCCACGCGCGCACAAGTGGACGTAGACGATCCCAGCCTGCCGAATAATCGATTGTTCCACGCCACCATCGAGCAACGCATCGTGCGCTGTGAGCGCGGTATCGATGGTCATCTGGCCGAATTTGCCGCCACGCCGAACGGGTTGGAGCATCCCTAGCGGCGTAGGTCACTCATGGCATCGCGCAACCGCTGGGGCAGCGCGGCGTGATTGTTATCGAACCAAGTGCGCGCCGCTTGCCCCAGTTGTGTTGCGGTGGCGTCATCCATCGCTAAACAACGTTCGATGGCAGCCTCCATGGCGGCGTCTGCAAAACCATAAAGTGTGGCGAGATCTTGTGTGCCCACCGGCTGTGCAGATACCAACACGCCACGCTCAGCTGCGACCAACTCGTTCATCGGCTCCGCATCCAGTGTGACAACCACGGCGCCACAACTCATCGCCTCGACCAGGTAATGCCCATAGCCCTCGGTTTGCGACGGACATAGATGAAAGCGGTGCTCGTTCTGTAACTGGCGGTAGGCCTCGTCGCTCAGATGTTCGCGAATAAGCGTCACATTAGCTGGCAGGGCGTCGATGTCGATGCGCTTGCGCCGCCACGCCACGGTCAGCATTGGCCAGGATGGATGCGCCGCCCATAAGCGCAGCAAGGCCAAGGTGCCTTTATTCGCGCTACGGCCGGGGCCGTGAAAGAACGCGTGGCGTGGTTGGATACCTGCTAATCGCCGATCTGTGCTGGTGAAACCGATATAACGCACCGGTGCGCCCAGTGCGCCGAACAAGCGCTCGGCGTGCCGGGTCTTGACCCAGACGGCGTCCATGCGAGACAGCGCGGCCTGGTCTTGCGGGCGAAAATACTCGGGGTTCGGGATCAGCACATTGCGGCGCGCGGCGCGCGCAAATTCCGGTCGGGTGCGCTCCAACATCAGATTGAGATCAAAGGTCGGGGCACGCCGGGCAAGACGCAGCTCGGTCAGCCATTCCGCCAGGCGGCCTCGATGTTGCAAAGCCGTGATCGTGGTGTCGCCACCGCCATCGCGCAGGGCGGCGGCGAGCAGATCCATATCGCGACTAAGGCCGGCGCCGTTATCGCGGCCGATCAGCTGGCAGCGCAATTCCTTGGTGGCATCAGCGGCTGGCATCGTCGGACTCGATAGCGGCGGCAGCATCGTCATGCGCGGCTGGCACGCAGCCCGGTATCACCGCGTCGGCCTTGAACAGCCACCACTGACGGCGATTGGCATAGCCCAGGTCGATGGCTTTGCCACGTTGCACGCAGTTGCCGAAGGAGCTGTCCTGCGCAAACAGCCAGCGCGTGGCGGGCGCTAGAGCCTGCCATTGCACACCGGCGGCGTATTGTGCCGGCACGGGTCGTTTGAAGCCGAAGTCCTGCGCGGGGCGTTCCAGCATCAGCAGGTTCTGCTCGGTCCAATCGATCAGGCCGACCTCGTCTTGCGGGCCGAGCTTGGCGCGCACGTCGCGCATCAATCCGGCCGAAGAGCTGGAGTCATTGAGCAGGGGGTAGGCCCACAGGCTCCATACCAGCCACATCGCGGTCATGCCACCGACGACGATCCAGGCCGCCTGGCGCAGACGTAGCGCGAGAATCAGCAGCCATTGAATCACGCCGATAGTGAGGCACATCCACCACAGCGAATTTTCGCCGGCATCGAAACCACGTGAGAGCGCGAGGTTGGTCGCGAATTTCGGGTGCGCCAGCAAGGCATAGGCGCCGAGCGCCAGCATGGCCGTGGCCATCACGACCATAAAAAGCAGGCCCAGTAGGCGCAGCCAGCGCTTTTGCAGCAGTTCACCGAGAAACGGCGCGGTAATCAGTGCCAGCATGGGCGCGGCCGGCAGGATGTAGACATCGCGTTTGCCCGGCGATGCGCTGAAGAACAGCAGCATCAGCAAAATCCAGCCCAGTGGCAGCAGGATGCGTGCGTCCTTGGCTTTCAGTCGTTGCCACCAGCGTGACAGGGTGCCGGGATACGTCAGTGAGAGCGGCAGCCAGCTGAACAGCAGGATAGGGATGTAAAACACCGGTGAATGCAGGTGATGCCAGGCATTGGCATAGCGGCCTGCGGTCTGCCGAAACAGAATGTCATTGACGTAGGCGGCGTAGGCCGGATTGGCGCTGCGCGCCTGTACCGCCAGCAGCATGGGCACCAGCCACAGTGCAATCGCCAGCAACACCGCCGGCAGACCGAGCAGCCAGCGCCACCAGGCGCCGCGTTGCATCAGCGCGATGCCATCCCAGCGCCAGCGCGCGGCGATGGCATAGGGAATCAACATCAGCAGCGCGATGATACCGACGCCCTTGGTGATTACCCCGAGGCCGGCGCAGAAACAGCCAAACCAGTAGGCGCGCCAGTTCGGCCCCAGCAGCATATGCCGCAGCAAGCCCCAGTTGGCCGCGGTAATAAAGAACACCACCAAGGGATCGATCTGCGCGCGCTTGACCTGATAGACAAACTGAAAACACAGCAGCAGCGCGGCGGCGGCATACAAACCCGCTTGCCGATTCCACAGGCGCCGGCCCAGGTCATAGATAAAAAACAGTGTGCCCAGCGCGGCCAGTAACGAAGGCAGCAAAAACGCCACGCGCCAGCTACGCGTCAGCGTATAGCTGGCGGCCTCGGCCCACATCAGCATCGGTGGCTTGTCGGAATACAGCTCGCTGCCGCGGTGGGGAAACAGCCAGTCGCCGCTATCGACCATTTGCTTGGCGGCCAGGGTGAACCGCGGTTCGTCCGATGGCCACGGATCGCGTAAGCCGATACCTGCGCCGATCACCACAATGGCAAAGATCAACAGCAGCCAGAAGTAGCGGCGTTCTTGGGCGGTGGCTTGAGCGGATGCGAGCATGGGCGAGATCTTGTGGCAGGGGCGTATATGCAATACGCGAAAACCTAGGGGTCGACTTTAGCCGCGATGCTCTTTGGGTTGGCTTATGCGGTCGTCGCGGCGACCCAGCGTGCGTCCCAAGTTGCACATCTGCGAGAGCGTTCGCATCGACCTGCCAATCTTTACAAGGGGCCGTGCTTTTCAACCACGGCATAGTACATGCCGTCGAGGTCACCATCGCCGGGCAGTACTTGCCAGCCCACGGCCGCGGCCTGACCGGCCGGCAGCGTGAATGTCAGCGCTTGCGCATGACTTTGTGTGGCCAGCCATTCGCCGACAATCGACTCATTCTCGGCGCGCAGCAGCGAGCAAGTGATGTAAACCAGCTGGCCACCGACGGCCAGTGTTGGCCACAGCGCCGAGAGAATGCGCCGCTGCTGTGCGGCCAAGGCGGCGGTGTCGCTATCGCGGCGATGCAGACGTACATCGGGGCGGCGGCGTAGCACGCCGGTGGCTGAGCAGGGGGCGTCGATCAGAATACGATCGAAGGGTTGGCCATCCCACCAGTCGGCGGGGGCGCCGGCATCCCCGATCGTGACATCGGCGCTGAGGCCGAGGCGGTCGAGGTTTTGCTGAATGCGCTGGGCGCGCAGGGGATCGAATTCCAGCGCCGTCAACGCTATATCCGCACGCTCCAGCAAGTGACAGGCCTTGCCGCCGGGTGCAGCGCAGGCATCCAGTACGCGTTGACCTGGTTGTACGTCGGCCAGGTCGGCGGCGATCTGTGCGGCACCGTCTTGCACCGCGAAGTGACCTTCGGCAAAGCCCGGCATCCGGGTGACGTCGCTGCTGTGCGGCAGAACGACGCCATCGGCCAGCCAGCTATGCGCCTGCGCCTCATAACCGGCCGCCTGCAGGCGTTCGATCAGTGTTTGGCGTTCGCTGCGGCGGCGATTTACCCGCAACATCAGTGGCGGTTCGCGATTGTTGGCCGCCATCACCGCATCGGCTTGATCCGGCCAATCGTGGGCCATCGCTTTCGCCAGCCACGCGGGGTGCGCATGACGTGTCTGTGGCTTGGCATCGAGGGCGGCGAGCAGCGCAACCCGTTCGCGTTGCCAGCGGCGCAACACGGCATTGACCAGTCCGGCCATGCGCGGGCGCTGCAGGGCGCGGGTGGCTTGCACGGTGGCGGCGACCGCGGCGTAATCGGGTAGCTGCAAGATTTCCAATTGCACCAGGCCAAGCACCAGGAGCGCATGCACGGCGGGCTCTTTCTGCCGCAGTGGATGCTCCAGCAGGCGATCCAGTGCGGCATCGAAACGTAGCCACCAGCGCGAGCCATCGCTAAGCAGCGCCATCAACAGGGCGCGATCGCGAGAGTCGGCCAGTTTGGGCGCGTGGCGCTCCATCACTTCGCGTAGCGAGGCACCACGCAAGGCGATTTCGGCAAGTGCTTGCGCAGCCAGGGCGCGCGTGTCGGTGGTTGCCGGTGGGGTCACGGCGCCTTGCCTGCAAGTGAACGCAGCTCGGGCCGGGCATTGAGATAATCGGTGGCACTGATGCGCTTGCCGCCAGCGCGTTGCAGCGCGGTGATGCGCAGCACACCCTGGCCGCAAGCAAGATCGATCCCTTCACGGCTGGCAGCCAGCACACTGCCGGGCAGGGCGGCATGTGACTGGTCCAGCGCGTGCGCAGCCCACAAACGCAACGGCTCGCCGGCGATCTCGCCTTCGCTGACCGGCCAGGGGTCGAAAGCGCGCACCTGGCGCTCGAGCTCGATGGCTGGGCGGTTGAAATCCAGTTTGGCCTCGGCCTTGTCCAGCTTGTGTGCGTAGACGACACCAGCGTCAGGCTGCGCGGTGGCAGTCAAGGTTTCGCCGGCCAGCGTTCGGCGCAGTCCTTCCAGCAACACGTCAGCACCAAGCAGGGATAAGCGATCGTGCAGGGTACCGCCGGTGTCGCTGCGGCTGATCGGCGTGCGTCGTTCAAGCAAGACTGGGCCGGTATCGAGGCCGGCCTCCATCTGCATCAGATCGACACCACTTTCGGTATCGCCGGCCAGGATGGCGCGTTGAATCGGCGCCGCACCGCGCCAGCGCGGCAGCAGGCTGGCGTGTACGTTCCAGCAGCCGAGTTGCGGGATGGCCAAGACCTTGCGCGGCAGGATCAGGCCGTAAGCCACCACTACTAAAAGGTCCGGTTGATAGGCGGCGAGTGCTTGTTGCGCTTCAGCGGGTTTCAGCGATTCCGGTTGCACTACCGCGATGCCGGCGGCGAGCGCGGCCTGTTTGACCGGGCTGGGGGTAAGTTTGCGGCCGCGTCCGGCAGGGCGATCAGGCTGTGTGTATACCGCCACCACCTCGGCGCCGCTGCTGCGGCAGGCTTCAAGGCAGGGGACGGAGAATTCCGGGGTGCCGGCAAAAACGATGCGTAACGGTCGGGCGCTCAACCGTTGGCCGCCTGCTTACGCTGCTTGTCCAGGCGCTTGAGCAGCATCGTGCGGCGTAGCGGCGACAGGTAGTCGACAAACACCTTGCCGGCAAGATGATCCATCTCGTGTTGAATACAGACCGCCAGCGGGCCTTCGGCGTCCACCACGATTTCGTTGCCGTCGACATCTTGTGCTTTGACTTTCACTCGCAGGGCGCGGGTGACATCGGCATAGATACCGGGGAATGACAGGCAGCCTTCTTGATAGACCTGGGCGCCGTCCTTTTCGAGAATCTGCGGATTGATCAGCGCCAGCGGCTCATTGCGCTCATCGCTCATATCGGCGACCAACACTTGCTTATGCACATTGACCTGGGTCGAGGCGAGGCCGACGCCGTTGGCGGCGTACATGGTCTCGAACATGTCGGCGACGAACTGCTTCAGTTCGGCGTCGAACACGCGCACAGGCTCGGCCTTGGTACGCAGGCGGGGGTCGGGAAATTCGATGATGGGCAGGGTCGACATGGTTCACCTAACAGCGTCGCAAAGGCGGGGCCTCGATGAAACCCGGCCCGGACGCGATCTAGAAAGGTCGCTATTGTACGCCGCCGTGTTGGCATCCGGCAGACGGTTTTGCCAACTGGCTCCAGTTGCGGGCCTAGACTGTTCGGCTAAACTCGCCCGAGCTTCAGGGGGTGGGGATTCTCGTTCATGATAAGAAAGTCCGTCGGACTGTTGGCCGGCATGCTGGTCACAGTCGCCGTTTACGCTGCGGGTGCGCAACTTCGTACCGATCATCCGGATACCTATACGGTGCGCCGTGGCGATACGCTATGGAGCATATCCGCGCGATTCCTGTCCAAACCCTGGCTGTGGCCGGAGATCTGGCAGGCCAATCCGCAGGTACAGAATCCGCATCTGATTTACCCGGGCGACGTGCTCAACCTCTCCTTCGTCAACGGGCCGCGGCTTAGCTTGCAGCCACGAGTGCGGACCGAGGGTGAGGCGATTCCGGCGATTCCGCTGGCGCAACTGCGCATGTTTCTTAAAGACACGCGGGTCATCGACTCCAACGAAATCCGTAACTCGCCCTATGTGGTTGGCTTTGAAGAAGCCCAGCTGCGTGGCACCGGCGGGCGAAATATCTATGTGCGCAATCTGAAGGCCGAGCCGGGCCAGCGCTGGGCCATCGTGCGGCCGACGCATGTGTTCCGTGGATTCGGTGCGCAGCGAGGGCATGGTCAAACCGACGATCTGGTCGCGCATAGTGTCGACAGCGATGTCAGCACCACCCGCGGACCCTGGAAAGAGGATTTCCGTAACGACGGCCACTATGGCCGCGGTAAAGATCTCGGTGTCGAAGTAACCGTGATCGGCACGGCGGAAACCTTGCGTACCGGCGATCCCACGACCTTGCTGTTGCTCGATTCCACCATGGAAATCCGCGCCGGCGATCGTGTCTTGCCGGTCGACGACAAGCCCTACGACCCGTATTTCTATCCGCACGCGCCGCAAACCGCCCCGGAAGACGCTCACGTCATTGCGTTTGCCGATGCCATGGATGCGGTCGGTTCACGCCAGGTCATCGCCTTGTCGATCGGCGCCAAAGACGGCGTCGACAATGGCCAGACCTACGCCATCTACCAGCCCGGCCAGACCATTCCCGACGACGTTGCCAGCAATAGCTGGGATCGTGGCACCGGTAAAGATGTCACTTTGCCGGAAGAGTTTATCGGCCATGTCATGGTGTTCCGCACCTTCGACAAGGTCAGCTATGGCCTGGTAATGGACAGCTTGCGCCCGGTGCACATCCGCGATCATTTGCGCACGCCAGAGTAGCCGGCTGATTTCAGCGTTCCCTGACACCACGGCGCGGCATTCCCGCGCCGTGGTCGTATCTGCACTACCCCTAGACTGAGTCTTCTCCCGAATCAACGAGCAGACTTTGGGCATGAATCAAGCCGAGACATGGCGTAGCTGGCTGATTTTGTTGCGTACACCGGGCTTGGGGCCGGGTGGTTTGCGCGAACGGCTACTCGCGGCTGATGGCGCTATCGATAACGTACTCAAGCAGTTACAGCGCCATGCCCTGCCGCTGAGCGATGAGGCAGTGGCCTGGCTGGATCGCCCCGACGAGGCGCGCTTGGCGGCCGATCTGGCCTGGCTGGCCGAGCCGGGCCATCGGCTGCTGTGCTGCACGGACGCCGATTTTCCGCTCTTGCTGGAAACCATCCTGCAGCCTCCGGCGGCACTGTTCGTAGCCGGTGATGCCAGTCTGCTGCTACATCCCCAGGTCGCCATCGTCGGCGCGCGCAGTGCCAGCACGGCGGGGCTGGCCCATGCCCGGGCCTTTGCGCGTGAGTTGGGGCTGGCCGGATTCACCGTCACCAGCGGTATGGCCGACGGTATCGATGGCGCCGCCCATGCCGGGGTGCTGGATGCCGGCTTGCCCACGGTGGCCGTGATGGGCACGGGACCGGATCGGATCTATCCGCGAAAGCACCATGCGCTGGCCCGGCGGATGCTTGCCCAGGGCGCCCTGGTGACCGAGTTCCCGCCGGGTACGGCCGCCCGCGCCGATCATTTCCCGCGGCGCAATCGAATCATCGCCGGGCTCGCGTTGGGCACCCTGGTGATCGAGGCTGGGCTGCAATCGGGCTCATTGATTACCGCGCGTTTGGCCGCTGAGCAAGGACGGGAGGTGTTCGCGCTGCCCGGTTCCATACATAATCCCCTGGCTCGCGGTTGCCATCGGCTGATCCGCGACGGCGCGCGGCTGGTGGAAAGCGCCAGTGAGGTGGTCGAGGCGCTGGCACCGGCGGCTGTCGCGTTGGGTGCTGAACTGGCAAGCCGTCTGAATGTCGGTGAGGGTTGCACGGATGCGGTTACAGCGGCAGGCGTGAGTGCTTGGCGTGCTGATTCCGACTACCAACGGTTGCTGGATGCCCTGGGGCATGATCCGGCAGCCTTGGATGAGTTAGTGGCGCGTACCGGTCAATCGGCGGCGGCGCTGTCTTCCATGCTGCTGATGCTAGAGCTGGAGGGCATGATCGAAACCTTGCCTGGCAACCGTTATCAGCGCCTTGCGCCTTGAGCGAAAGTCGTGTTTCACCACATTACACATAATCCGCGCTTGACAGCCGTCGAGTTGGCGTGGTCTCACTATATATATATGTCCGTTGCCCCAGGGTGGCGGTGGTCCGTTAGTGGAAACCCAGTTTCATGGCAAAAAACCTGCTTATCGTCGAGTCGCCGGCCAAGGCCAAGACGATCAACAAATACCTCGGCAAGGACTTTCAGGTCCTTGCCTCCTACGGTCACGTGCGTGACCTGAAGCCCAAGGAGGGCGCGGTAGACACCGAGCATGGCTTTGCCATGGCCTATGAGGTGATCGAGCGCAACGAGAAGCATGTCGATGCCATTGCCAAGGCCGCCAAGCTGGCTGACGACATTTATCTGGCGACCGACTTGGATCGCGAAGGTGAAGCGATCTCCTGGCATATCAGCGAGATTTTGAAAGAGCGTGGCCTGACCGAAGGCAAGCATCTGCACCGCGTGGTGTTTTCCGAGATCACACCGAAGGCGATCAAGGCCGCCGTAGCCAGCCCGCGCCAGCTTTCGCACGACATGGTCGATGCGCAGCAGGCCCGGCGAGCGCTGGATTACCTGGTCGGTTTCAATCTGTCGCCGGTGCTGTGGCGCAAGGTGCAGCGCGGTTTGTCCGCAGGCCGCGTGCAAAGCCCGGCGCTGCGCATGATTGCCGAGCGCGAAGAAGAAATCGAAGCCTTCAAGGCGCGTGAGTATTGGACGATCGAGGCGGCGCTGCGTCATCCCGAGAATGACTTCAGCGCCAGGCTGACCAAGCTCAACGGCAAGAAATTCGAGCAGTTCGACCTCACCAACGAACACGATGCGCTGGCTGCCAGAGCCGCGTTGAAAGCGGCTGCACAGGGCCGGCTCACGGTTAGCGAAGTCGGTAGCAAGGAGCGCAAGCGGCGCCCGGCGCCGCCGTTCACCACCTCCACCTTGCAGCAGGAGGCCGCGCGCAAGCTGGGCTTCTCCACCAGTCGCACGATGAAGGTCGCGCAGGGGTTGTACGAAGGCGTGGCGCTGGGCAGCGAGGGCAATGTCGGTCTGATCACCTATATGCGTACCGACTCCACCGCTTTGTCCGACGATGCCGTCGCCGAGCTGCGCCAGTTGATTGCCCGCGATTACGGCAACAAGGCACTGCCGGATGGCCCGCAGGTCTACCGCACCAAGTCGAAGAACGCGCAGGAGGCGCATGAGGCCGTGCGCCCCACCTCGGCCATGCATACGCCACGCGAGGTGGCCAGCTTCCTCAATGAGGACCAGCGCAAGCTGTACGAGTTGATCTGGAAGCGCACCGTGGCCTGCCAGATGATCCACGCCACGATGAATACCGTGTCGGTCGATTTTGCGCTCCATCACGTGGCTGGCGGCGATGCGGCGTTTCGCTCCACCGGCACCACCATCATCGATCCGGGTTTTCTCGCGGTGTACGAAGAAGGCCGCGACCAGAAAAGCGCCGATGACGATGACGAGGGGCGTCGCCTGCCCAAGTTGGCTGTTGGCGAGCAGGTGGCCTTGCACGATATTGCCGCCGATCAGCATTTCACCGAGCCGCCGCCGCGCTACTCCGAAGCGAGCCTGGTCAAAACGCTGGAAGAGCACGGCATTGGCCGCCCTTCGACCTATGCCAGCATCATCCAGGTGCTGCTGAACCGTGAGTACGTGCTGCTCGATAGCCGTCGCTTCAAACCGACCGATGTCGGCCGCGCGGTGAGCAAATTCCTTACCCAGCATTTCACCCAATACGTCGACTACGACTTCACCGCCAAGCTCGAAGATGAGCTGGATGCGGTCAGCCGTGGCGAAGAGGCCTGGGTGCCGCTGATGGAGCGCTTCTGGCAGCCGTTCAAGCAGCAGGTGGACGAAAAGACCGAGTCGGTCGATCGCAACGAAGCCACTGGTGCGCGTGAGCTGGGTGCCGACCCGAAAACCGGCAAGCCGGTGTCGGTACGCCTGGGCCGCTTTGGGCCGTATGCCGCCATCGGCACCAAGGACGACGAAGACAAGCCCCAGTTCGCCAGCCTGCGCCCCGGCCAGAGCATGCATACCATCACCCTCGAAGAGGCGTTGGAGCTGTTCAAGTTGCCGCGCAACCTGGGTCAGGCTGAGAATGGTGACGAGGTCAGCGTCGGTGTCGGCCGTTTTGGTCCCTTTGTGAAGCAAGGCAGCACCTATGCCTCGCTCAAGGCGGAGGATGACCCCTATACCATCGAGCTGCCGCGCGCGCTGCAAATCGTGCAAGAAAAACTCGAGATGCTGGCCAACCGGCTGATTCTGGATTTCGGCAATGGCGTGCAGGTGCTCAACGGCCGGTATGGTCCTTACATCACGGACGGCGAGAAGAATGCGCGCATTCCGAAGGATCAAGAGCCGAAAGAGCTGACCGAGGCGCAGTGCCTGGAACTGCTTGCCGCCGCCCCGGCCAAGAAGAAAGGCCGCTTTGGCGCGAAAAAGACCGCCACCAAGAAGGCTGCAGTCAAAAAAGCCGCACCTGCTACGAAGAAGACGGCGACCAAAAAGGCCGCGAGTACCAAGACGGCGGTCAAGAAAACGGCGACCAAGAAGACTGCCGCGAAAAAAGCCGCGGCGAAGAAAACGGCTACCAAGAAGGGCAGCAGCAAGAAAGCCACCGCTCCAGCCAAGAACAGCTGAGTGCCGCCCCTCCTCTGCATGGCAGGGGAGGGGCGCTGGTGGCTAGCAACGATTAACCACGCATAGGCCTTTCGTGCCCAAGCATTACACCCTCACCAACGTCGATGCCGCTGCCGCGTTGCTACGCGATGGCGGCGTGCTGGCTTACCCCACCGAGGCGGTGTTTGGGCTTGGTTGCGATCCAGGCAATCGGGAGGCACTCGAGCGTCTTTTTACATTGAAAGGGCGGCCGCCGACGCAGGGTGTTTTGCTGATCGCCGCAGATTTCGAGCAAATCGTCCGCTATATCGATCTGGCGGCCGTGCCGGAAGCGGTGCTGGCCCAGGTGCGCTCTAGCTGGCCCGGGCCGTCGACGTGGATTTTTCCGCGCACCGCGGAAGTCCCGGCGTGGGTGGCTGGCAACCATGCCGGTATCGCATTGCGCGTGACTGCACATCAGCCGACGGCGGCACTATGCCGTGCGTTTGGCGGTGCCTTGGTGTCGACCAGCGCGAACCCTCATGGCGAGGCGCCTGCGCGCGCGGTCGCGACACTGGAAGCTTATTTCGGCGATACGCTCGATGGCCTGCTCGATGCTCCTTTGGGCGGCCAGGCGCAACCCAGCACCATTCGCGACGCGCTCAGCGGCGCTATTATCCGCGGCTGACAGGTGCGGTAACGCACGCAAAGGATTGCCTGTGGAGAATGGCTTGACCACTGACGCTTACCAACGCGCTCACCCTGCTGCTGCGTGGCCATTGCTGAGTGCCGGCGATCCGCAACGCGTGCTCGCCTGGTGCGAAGGTGAGGCCATCAGCGCGGTACGTTTTCATGCGCAGGTGCGGCGGGTCGCGGCACAACTGCCATCGGGCGCGGCAGCGGTCAATTTGTGTGAGAACCGTTACAGCTTTCTCGTTGCGTTTTGCGCGATAGCCCTGCGCGGGCAGGCCAATCTATTGCCGCCATCGCGCGCACCGCAAGCAGTGGCCGAAGTGATGGCGGCCCATCCGGGCTGTTATGTGCTGGGCGAACAAGACTCGACCTCGGCAACGCATTCCTGCTGGCAACTACCGGCGTTAAGTGCCGAGCCGCTGACGCCAGAAGATTTTGTGCTGCCGCAGATCCCGGCTGACCAGCTAGTGGCGATTGGCTACACCTCGGGTTCTACCGGTGCGCCTAGGGCGAATCCAAAGACCTGGCGCAGTTTTCATGCCAGCAACGCCGGCAATCTGCGGATGTTGCAGGGGGTGATCGGCAAGCATTTCCACGTGGTCGCCACGGTGCCGCCGCAGCATATCTATGGCCTGGAAATGTCGGTGCTGTTGCCGCTGCTGGGTGAAATCAGTATTCATGCCGGGCGTCCTTTCTTTCCTGCCGATGTCGCCGCCGCCTTGGCCGAAGTGCCTGAGCCTCGCGTACTGGTCACCACGCCGGTGCACTTGCGTGCCCTGGTTGCATCGGGTGTCGAGTTGCCGGTACTTGCCGCGATGGTCTCGGCTACGGCACCGCTACCGACCGAGCTGGCATGGTCGTTGTACGACGGTGTCCATTTGCATCCGCAACCCGATGGCACGTTGATCGAAGCGCCACAACTGGAGCAAGCACTCACCCTGGCCGATATCGTCACGCTGCAAGATGACGGTCGGCGCTTTCAGTTGCGCGGCCGGCATGCCGACATGCTGGAAATCGCCGGCAAGCGCGCCTCGCTGGCTGACCTGACCCGGCGCCTGCTGGCGATACCGGGGGTGCGGGATGGCGTGGTGCTTCAGCTCGACGAGGCCGATACGATCGGTGTACGTCGCATCGCAGCCCTGGCGGTGGCGCCAGGGCTGGATGAGCATGCGATTCTCGCTGCCTTGCGTTGCGCCGTCGATCCGGTTTTTCTGCCGCGTCCGTTACGGCTGGTTCAGGCGTTGCCGCGTAACGAGACTGGCAAGCTGCCGCGTCAAGCGTTGCTTGGCTTGCTCAGCCAGCACTGACGCTTAGGGCGTCAAAGCGCCGAGCTGTTTCAATAATTGCTTGGTCAGTGGAACCCGGTTGGCTCCATCTTCGCCGCGGTGAATATCGATATTCATCGCAAAGAACCAGCGCCGTCCCTGACCTTCGACCCAGCCGACGTACCAGCCGATGTCGTCGGCCGGTTGGCCGTTACTGGCGTTCTGCGCGGCCTGGGTGCCCCAGCCGGTTTTGGCGTGCAGCACATAGCGAGGTTGCGATTCGGTGATGCTGATGCGCCGCACGGCTTCTTGCGCGCGTGGCGAGAATGGCAGGCGATCGTCGGCGAGCTGGCGCAGGAAGTCGATCTGCTGCTCGGCGCTGATCCGTAGCGATCCGCTCAGCCAGAATTGATCGATGCCGCCTTCGATGTTGCGATTGCCGTAACCGGCGCGGTTGATCCAGTCCTGCATGCGGGCCTGACCGGCGCGGCGGGCGAGCTCCTGGTATAGCCATACGGTGGAATAGCGCATGCCGCTAGCCAGGCTTTGGTCGCGGTTCCACTCCGCGAAGGGTTTGCCGCCGATGCTGCGCACCTTGCCGTCCCAGCGAATCACCTCGTACTCGTCTTTCACCGCGCCGGTATCCAGGGCCACCAGTGCGTTGAACAGTTTGAAGGTCGATGCGGGCAGGTAGGGGCGTTTTGCGCGCTCCGCATCGAGTACGTGCCAGGTATCGGCTTGCTCGTCATAGACCAGCAAGCTGCCGTGGGTACCGGTTTCGGCAAAGGCCTTGGCCCATTCAGGATGCTCTTGCCAAGTGGCGGCGTAGGTTCGCAACGGAAGGGTGAGCAATAGCAGCAAAGCGGCGAGCCAGTGCGGTTTCATGGCGATCTCCAGGGTGGGGCAGGCGAGCATAGCCATGGCCCTGGGCACTCAGCGGCTCGATCCATGGCAAACCTGAGGCAGCGCAACCCTTACAATGGGCGCCTGCGCCGCCCTTGGTCGGCGTTATTTCTAGGTATTCGGAGCAGGTATGAAAGTTCTCGTTATCGGTAGTGGCGGTCGCGAACACGCGCTGGCGTGGAAGCTCAAGCAGTCGCCACGGGTGAGCGAAGTGATTGTTGCTCCCGGTAATGCCGGTACCGCGCATGAGCGCGGCGTACGTAACGCCGATGTGGCCGTGACCGATCTCGACGGTCTGTTGAAACTGGCGCGCGACGAGAAGGTCGGGCTGACCGTGGTCGGGCCCGAGGTGCCATTGGTGGCGGGTGTCGTCGATCGTTTTCGCACCGCCGGGTTGCGCATCTTTGGGCCGCGGGCAGTGGCCGCGCAGCTGGAAGGTTCCAAGGCTTTCGCCAAGGATTTCCTGCTTCGCCACAACATCCCCACCGCACGCTATGCCGTGTTCACCGAACTCAACCCGGCCCTGGCCTATGTGCGCGAGCAGGGGGCGCCGATTGTCATCAAGGCCGATGGCCTGGCCGCAGGCAAGGGCGTGGTGGTGGCGTTGACGCTAGCCGATGCGGAGCTGGCCCTGCACGACATGCTTGGCGCGCATGCTTTTGGTGATGCCTCGGCACGTGTCGTTATCGAAGAATTTCTCGATGGCGAGGAAGCCAGCTACATCGTCATGAGCGACGGCAGCCACGCCTTGCCCATGGCCAGCAGCCAGGATCACAAGCGCCGTGACGAAGGCGATCTCGGTCCCAATACCGGCGGCATGGGCGCCTATTCGCCGGCGCCGGTGGTAACTGCCGAGGTCGAGAAACGCATTCTCAAGGAAGTGATCGAGCCCACCCTGCACGGGATGGCTGCCGAGGGCGCACCCTTCATCGGGTTTCTCTACGCCGGTCTGATGATCGACAAGAGTGGCGCGCCGAAGGTGATCGAATTCAATGTGCGCTTTGGCGATCCGGAGACGCAGCCGATCATGATGCGGTTGAAATCGGACCTGGTCGAACTGATCGAGGCGGCGTTGGATGGACGTCTAGCCGATATCGAGGCGCGTTGGGATCCGCGCCCCTCGCTAGGCGTGGTGCTGGCGGCGGGGGGCTATCCGGGCAAGGTGCGTAGTGCGGATGTCATCGATGGCTTGAGCCAGGACTTCGGTGCCGACGTCAAAGTGTTTCACGCAGGGACTCAACTGGATGCAAAGGGGCGTGCGATTACCGCCGGCGGCCGCGTGCTGACGGTGTGTGCCGTCGGCAAGGATATTGCCCTGGCGCGCGAGCATGCCTATGCCGCGGTCGGCAAGATTCATTACGAAGGCATGTTCTGCCGACGCGATATTGCCCATCGAGCCTTGCGCCGGCTTTAACGCGGCAGCCCTGCCAGGCCGGTCAGCGCTAACTGGCAGGTATCACCTTTAAGTGGGCATTTCGGGGTGTTGCGGTAAGTCGTCGGCGAGGATCAGCCAGGCTACTTTTCGCGATATCCAGATGTGCTCGGTCGGCGCAAAGCTATCCGGCTCGTCCAGCGAGCCGAGGGTTACCGCCACGGCATGGGGGTTGCTGTCACGCTCAGTGAAAAGCTGGCTGCCGCACTGCGCACAAAACCGCCGTAGCAAGTCGGCGGAGGAGCGCACTTCAGCGACATTGCCCTCGATGGTCACCGCATCTTTCGGAAACAAGGCTCGAGCGAAGAAGGCAGAGCCGGTGGCTTTCTGGCAGCGGCGGCAGTGGCAGACGCGCACATTGATCGGGTGGCCGGTCACCACGTAGCGCACGGCCCCGCAGAGGCATCCGCCGGTGTGGCGTAAAGAAATCGTTGCGCTGGCGGGACGATCGCTCATAAAAGGCATCTCTTGAAAGACTCAGGAGAGCAGTCTGGGCGGCACGACCGACCGCCGCAACCGGGGGTCAGGGACGGAGGCGTGGTTTCTTCAGAGGCTGCCACCGATGCACGTGCATGGGCGAGACGCATTCGGCTAGGCTGTGCCGATCCATCGGAAGGGACATCGCATGAGCCAATTCGTCTTGCTAGGCCGCCGCCGCTTCGCGCCGTTTTTCTGGACTCAGGCGCTGGGGGCGTTCAACGACAGTGCGTTCCGTAATGCGATGGTCATGTTGGCGGCGTTCCAGATGGGATTGCCGGCGGCGGAGGTGTCGCTATACACCAACCTCGCCCCGGCGCTGTTCATCCTGCCTTATTTCTTGTTCTCAGCCACCGCCGGGCAGCTGGCGGAGAAATTCGAGAAGACGCGAATTATCCGCTACGTGAAACTGTTCGAGATCACTGCGATGGTGCTGGCGGCCTGGGGTTTCCATACCCATAACTTACCGTTGCTGCTGGCGGTGTTGTTTTTGATGGGCGTGCATTCAACGGTGTTCGGGCCCATCAAATACGCCATCCTGCCGCAGGCGCTGAAGCAGACCGAGCTTGTCGGTGGTAACGGCCTGGTGGAAATGGGGACGCAGCTGGCGATCCTGATCGGCATGGTCATCGGCAACATGCTGATGCAGATGGCCGGCATCGGGCCGTATCTGTCGGCAGCGCTGACGATTGGCGTGGCGGCCGTGGGTTATGTCATCAGCCGCTCGATTCCGCCCGCACCGGCGACCGCGCCGGAGCTGAAGTTCAACTGGAATCCTGTCAGCGAAACCGTGCGCGTGCTTGGCATCACTCGCCGGGATCGTGCGGTATTCAATGCGGTGCTCGGTATTTCGTGGTTCTGGTTCTTCGGTACCGTGTTGGTAGCGCAGCTGCCGAACTATACGAAGCTGAATCTCGGTGGCGATGCCTCGGTGCAGACGCTGGTGTTGACCTTGTTTTCGCTGGGCACCGGTATCGGTTCGTTGCTATGCGAAAAAATGTCCGGCAAACGGGTCGAGATTGGCCTGGTGCCGTTGGGCGCCTTCGGCTTGACCGCGTTTGGCGTCGACCTGTTTTTCGCACGGCATGGCGCGGCGCCGATGCTGGGGCTGACCTGGTGGTCGTTCCTGCATGCCGCTGGTAGCTGGCGCATTGTGCTGGACCTCACCCTGATCGGTGTATTCGCTGGCTTCTACGTCGTGCCGCTGTTTGCCTTCGTACAGGCGCGCGCTCCGCGCGAGCAGCTGTCGCGGGTGATCGCCGGTAACAACATCCTCAATGCGTTGTTAATCGTCGCGGCCTCGATGTTTGGGCTGGGGCTTGGCTTGATCGGGTTCAGCGCGCCACAGATTTTTCTCGCCGCGGCGCTGCTCAATGTGCTGGTGGCGGTCTACATTTTTACCCTGGTACCCGAATTCTTGATGCGCTTCATCACCTGGGTGCTGGTCAATACGCTGTACCGAATCCGCGTGGATGGCATGGAGAACATTCCCGAAGAGGGGCCGGCTTTGCTGGTTTGCAACCACGTCAGTTTCATGGATCCGCTGATCCTGATGGCCAACTTGCGCCGCCCGGCTCGCTTCGTGATGTATTACAAGATCTTCAATATCCCGCTGCTCAAGTTTGTTTTCCATACGGCCAAAGCGATCCCGATTGCCGGGCAAAAAGAAGATCCGGCCGTACTGCAGCGAGCTTATGACGCAGTCGATGCGGCCTTGGCAGATGGCGAGCTGGTCTGCATCTTTCCCGAGGGCGGCCTGACGCGTGATGGTGCGATTGCCCCATTCCGGCCGGGTGTCGAGAAAATTCTCGCGCGCCGTCAGGTGCTGGTCGTGGCAATGGCATTGCGTGGCTTGTGGGGCAGTATCTGGAGCCGGCGTGATTCGATGCTGCGTCGGGCGCGGCTGCCGCGGCGTTTCCGTGCGCGAGTGGAGTTGGTGGTCGACGCACCGCATTCGCCTGGGCAGGCGGATGCGTCACTGCTAGAGGCGCGAGTGCGCGAGTTGCGCGGCGATTTTGCCTAGTCTCAGCTAAGCCAGCCAGCGAGTACGATCAGCGCCACCACACTCAGCCAGGCAAGCAGCGCGCGTAGCAAGGCGCCGCGTAGACGCATCAATTCGACCAGTGGATCGCTGCGTTCTTCCACGTAACCGTCGCCGGCGACGATATCGATCAGAATATCGGCGCGAGCGGCGGCACCGAGAAAGCCTGGGCCATCGCTGTACCAACTGGTCGGCGCGGCATGCTGGTGCCAGCGCCGCCAGGCGCCGATGACGGCATCCCAATGCCCGACCAGGGCCAGGGTAAATACCATCAGCTGGGCAGGAATCCAGTCCAGTGCGTTGGCCAATGAGCGAGCCAGCGCGCGCGCCTGGCTGTCCATAGTCAGTGAGCCATCGCGGCCCAATGTTTGCGCCAGCCGGTACAACAGCGCGCCAAAGGGGCCCAGTAAGAAGAACCACAACAACACGCCGAAGCGACGGCGCAGGGCCGCATAAACCACCGCTTCGCCCAGCTCAGGCGCGCGCCAGGTGACCTTTTCGCCATCATCGCTCAACGCTTGCGCAGCGGCCTCTCGACTGACCGCGTCAGGGGCTTTCAGAATGGCTTCGAGATCGGCTTCATAAGCATGTGGACCAAAGCAATACAGCAAGACCACCAGTGAAAAGGCCAACCGCAACAGGTTGGCCATTGGCAGCAGGCCAAGCACCCATAGCACGACCAGGCAGGCAGCCAACGGCAGCAGCAAGGTCAGCACGACGCGGCCGGGGCCGCTGGTATCCGCTAGCTGCGCTACCCAGCGGCGAAAGCCACCATCGCCGCGCCAATGCGCGAGTTGCGGCATGAAATGCAACAGGCCCAGGGCGATAAGGGCGGTAAGCAGGCTGATTGCCATGGATGGGGGCTCCTGGTCGTTGCGTGCATTGTAGCCGCGCGCTCAGCGACTTAAGCAGTTCTTGCCAGGGTATCGAGATCCAGCCCCGCGCGCTGTTTCAACCAGTGCGACAGCAACTGGTAGGAGACAGACAGTCGTGTCGGCGTCAGGAAGCTGCCATCGGCCAGGCCGTCGACAATTTGCTGCGGGGTGAACCAGCGCGCTTCTTCCAGTTCGCGATCGCGCAAACGGATATCGGGCGAGATGGCGTTGGCGGTAAAGCCAACCATTAGCGAGGCCGGCAATGGCCATGGCTGCGACGAGTGGTAATGCACATCGCCGACGATGACTCCTGATTCTTCGGCGATCTCACGGCGCACCGCATCTTCCAGTGACTCGCCTGGTTCGACGAAGCCAGCCAGGGTGGAGTAACGCCCTTCGGGCCAGCCGGTCTGGCGACCCAGCAGGCAAGCGCCTTGGTATTCGACGATGGCGATGATGGCAGCATCTGTACGCGGAAAATGCAGGCGGCCGCAGGCGTCATTGGTGCATTGAGCACGGTGGCCCGAGGCCACCAGGATCAGCGGTGCGGCACAGCGTGCACAAAACCGAGTTTCGCGCTGCCAGTGGGCCAGGCCTTTGGCATAGGCGAACAATCCCGCCTCATCCGCTGGCAGCAACAAGCCGGCTTCGCGCAAACCCATGC
>NZ_JAPDPE010000085.1 GCF_026283955.1 Dyella silvatica
TGCCGAACTGAATGCGCACGCCAACCGGCTGGCCCAGGTCTTGATCGCCGAGGGCGCCGGCCCCGAAAGCATTGTCGCCATCGCCCTGCCGCGCTCGCTGGACTTGATCGTCGCCCTGCTCGCCGCACTCAAGGCCGGCGCGGCTTATCTGCCGCTGGATGTGGACTATCCGCCCGAGCGCCTGGCCTACATGATCGACGATGCCAAGCCAGTGCGCGTGATCACCCGCAGCGACGTCAACGCTTTGCCCGCAAGTGCGCCGCGACTGTTCTTGGACGATGAGCAGACGCTTGCGCGAATCGCCCAGGCGCCGGCCCACAACCCGGTCGACGCCGAACGCCGACAGCCGCTGCAAGTGACGCATCCGGCCTATGTGATTTACACCTCCGGCTCCACCGGCCGTCCCAAGGGCGTCGTGGTGGCGCATCGCAGCGTCGCCAATTACTTCGCCTGGAGCGGACATCATTACTTCCGCGCCGATGAGCACCGTGCCGACGAAAACGCCGATGCAGGCATGGGCGCGCCAGCCACGTTGTCGAGCACCTTCGACGGTAGCGTCACCCTGTTGTTCGGCCCCTTGCTGGCCGGCGAGCCGCTGACCTTGCTCGCCGCCGGCAGCGAACTCAGCGCACTGGGCATGCCCGCGCAGCCGCTGCAATACAGCCTGCTCAAGCTCACCCCGGCGCATCTGAAAGCACTCAATCCCATGCTGGAGGAGTCCGGCGCGGCGGCACCCGGCAAGGTGCTGTTGCTCGGCGGCGAGGCCTTGGTGCCCGCCGACCTGGCGTTCTGGCAGGCGCGCTATCCGCAGGTGCGCATCATTAATGAATTCGGCCCGACCGAGGCCACCGTCGGCTGCAGTACCGAAGAGATCGACGAGGATATGAGCCGCGCTACCAGCGCCTCGATCGGCCGGCCGATCTGGAATACCGAACTCTATGTCTTGGACGCCGCCTTGCGACCGGTACCGGCCGGTGTGCCCGGCGAGTTGTATATCGCCGGCCAAGGTCTGGCGCGCGGCTATCTCAACCGCCCCGGCCTGACCGCCGAGCGCTTTGTGGCGAATCCGTTCTCGCCCGGCCAGCGCATGTATCGCTCCGGCGACCTGGCGCGCTGGCGCGAAGATGGCCGCCTGGATTACCTGGGCCGCATCGATCATCAAGTGAAAATTCGCGGCTTCCGCATCGAGCTGGGCGAAATCGAAGCCGCGCTGGCTCGCCTCGGTTACGCGCAGAATGCGGTTATCGCCCGCGAAGATATTCCGGGCGACAAGCAACTGGTCGCCTACCTGGTCACCGCCAAACAGGGCGACCTCAACGAGCAAGGCGCCGACAGGCAGCTCGATAGCGAAGCGCTGCGCAAGGCGCTGGATGGCCAGCTGCCGGATTACATGATTCCCAGCGCCTTTATCGCGCTGGAAGCGCTGCCGCTGACCCCCAACGGCAAGCTCGACCGCAAGGCCTTGCCGGCTCCGGATTACGCCGCGGCCAGCCTGCGCCTGCCGCGCAATCCGCGCGAAGAACTGCTGTGCCAGCTGTTCGCCGAAGTACTCGGTCGCGAGCGTGTCGGCATCGACGACAACTTCTTCGACCTGGGCGGCCATTCGCTGCTGGCGATTCGCTTGATCGGCCTGATCCGCGCCCGCCTGCAATTGGAGCTGCCGATCCGCGTGCTGTTCGAAAACCGCAGCGTGGCCTTGCTGGCACCGCACCTGGATCGCAATCGCACGCGACGACCCCCGCTGCAGGCGGTCGAACGCCCTGAGCATCTGCCGCTATCGTTCGCGCAATACCGCCTGTGGTTTCTGCACCAGTTCGAGGGGCCCAGCGCCACTTACAATATTCCGCTGGCCTTGCGCTTGCACGGACCGTTGGACCGCGCCGCGATGCAAGCGGCGATCAACGATCTGCTGACCCGGCACGAAAGCCTGCGCACCCTGTTCCCCGAAGGCGACACGCCGCGGCAAGTCATTCTGGCCGCGCCTGGCGAGGACGCCGGCATCAACGGCCCGGTGGCCTTGCTACCACTGGACAGCATCGACGCCGACGCAAGCACGCTGGATGCAAAAGTAGCCGCCGCCGCTGCCTATGCGTTTGACCTGGCCAGCGAACTGCCCTTGCGCACGACGCTGTTCCGGCTCAGCGACGAAGATCATGTGCTGCTTCTGCTGCTGCACCATATTGCCGGTGACGGCGCCTCGATGGCGCCGCTGGCACGCGATCTATCGCAAGCCTATATCGCGCGACTGGCCGGCAAGTCGCCGGCATGGTCGCCGCTGCCGGTGCAGTACGCCGACTACACCTTGTGGCAGCACCAGTTGATGGGCCGTGAGGACGACGCCGAAAGCCTGCTGCGCCAGCAGATGAATTATTGGAAGCGCACGCTGGCCGAACTGCCCGAGCAACTGCCCTTGCCGACCGACCGGCCGCGCCCGCGCGCCTCCAGTTACCGTGGCCAACATCTGCCGTTCGACCTCGATGCCGATTTGCATCGCCAATTGCTGGCACTGACCAAACGCTACAGCGTCACTTTATTCATGGTGTTGCAGGCCGCGCTGGCTACGCTGCTGACCCGGCTGGGCTCGGGCACCGATATCCCCATCGGCAGCCCGGTGGCCGGGCGCACCGATGCCGCGCTCAACGATCTGGTCGGTTTGTTCCTCAATACCCTGGTGCTGCGCACCGATACCTCGGGCAACCCCAGTTTCGAAACCCTGTTGACGCGGGTGCGCGATACCGACCTGGCCGCTTACGAACATCAGGACTTGCCCTTCGAGCAACTGGTCGAAGCGCTGAACCCGGTGCGTTCGCTGGCTTATCACCCGCTGTTCCAGGTCATGCTGGTACTGCAAAACATGAGCGCCGGCGAGCTGCGCCTGCCCGGCTTGCGCTGCAGCCAGCACGCCCTGGAACTGGATGTCGTCAAATTCGATCTCGGTTTCGGCTTTCATGAGCAACAGCAGGCCGATGGAAAACCCGGCGGCCTGCGCGGCAATATCGAATACGCCAGCGACTTGTTCGATGAAGACTCGATCAAGACGCTGGCCTGGCGATTCAAGCGCTTGCTCGAAGCGGTTGCCGCCGACCCGAAACAACCGCTAGCCCAGATCGACCTGCTCGACGCGCTGGAGCGCGTGCGCCTGCTGCAAAGCGACGGCGCCCATGTCCAGCCGATACCCGCCCTGGGCCTGCACGACTTGTTCGAGCAGCAGGCCGCCGGCAAACCGCAGGCCACCGCCCTGGTCAATAAGGGACAGCGGCTGAGTTTTGCCCAGCTCAATGAACAGGCGAACCGGCTGGCTCACCTGTTGATCGCCCGTGGCATCGGCGCGGAAGATCGCGTCGCGCTGGCCTTGCCGCGCACCAGTGAGCTGATCATCGCCATGTTGGCGGTACTCAAGAGCGGCGCCGCTTATATGCCGCTGGATCTGGAGCAACCCAGCGAGCGCCTGCGCGACATGCTGGAGGACGCCAAGCCGGCCGCGATGATCGGCAACAGCGACAGCATGCTGGCCATCGGCTACGAATCACTCAAACTGGCGCTGGATACCGCCGCCGTGCAGGAGCTGCTGGCAGGCGCGCCGTCGCATGATCCCAGCGATGCCGAGCGGCGCCAGCCATGGTCCGCATGGCACCCGGCCTATGTCATCTACACCTCCGGCTCTACCGGCAAGCCCAAGGGCGTGGTGGTCAATCACCGCGCACTGAGCAATTTCTACAGCCACAACAAGCACGTCATCTTCGACCAGGAGATGGCCATGCTGGACGGCCAAAGCGTGCGCTTCGCGCTGACCGCCTCGCTGGCTTTCGATGCTTCGATCGAGTCTTTGCTGTGGATGTTCGCCGGACACGAGCTGCATCTGATCGATGAGCTGACGCGCAAGGACACCCAGCTGCTGCTGGGCTATATCGCCGAGCATGGCATTCATGGCATCCAGGTCACGCCATCGTATTTCGAGCAGTTGATTCAAGACGGCTTGCTGGATCGCGCCGACGGTTATCCCGGCTATGTGATGCTGGGTGGCGAGGCGGTCAGCGATACGCAATGGCGTCTGCTGGGCGAGTCGCCCAGGGTGCGTGGCTACAACCCCTATGGCCCCACCGAATGCACGGTGACCGCCAGCATCGTCCGTATCGACGCCGGCACCCTGCCGTCCATCGGCGAGCCGATCTGGAACGCCCGCTCCTATGTGCTGGATCACGCATTGCAACCGGTGCCCACCGGCATTGCCGGCGACCTTTATCTGGCCGGCGCCAACCTGGCGCGCGGTTATCTCAACCGTCCCGAACTGACCGCCGAGCGTTTTGTGGCCGATCCGTTCGTGCGCGGCGAACGCATGTATCGCAGCGGCGACCTGGCGCGCTGGCGTGCCGACGGCCAGCTCGAATACCTGGGCCGCAGCGACACCCAGGTGAAGATTCGCGGCTATCGCATCGAACCAGGCGAGATCGAAGCCGTCATCGCCCAGGCCGGTCACGCGCACAACGCCGTCGTGGCGCGCGAGGATCAACCGGGCCGCAAACAATTGGTCGCCTATATCGCCGTGCCCGGCGCCCGCGGCGTGGATGTCGATGGCTTGCGCAAGCATCTGGCCGCCCAGTTGCCCGACTATATGGTGCCGGCGGCCTTGGTGTTGCTGGAACAATTGCCGTTGACCGCCAACGGCAAACTCGACCACCGCGCCCTGCCGGCACCGGTGTTCGCCGCGCAGCAGCTGCGTGCCCCGCGCAACGACAAAGAACAGCAGCTGTGTCGGCTATTCGCCGAGGTGCTGGGCCTGGATCGGGTCGGCATCGATGACAGCTTCTTCAGCCTGGGTGGCGACAGCATCAGTTCGATCCAGCTGGTCAGTCGTGCGCGTCGCGCCGGCTGGTCGATCAGCACCCGCGCCATCTTCGAACATCAGAATGTGGAAGCCCTGGCGTCGGTGATCACGCCGCTCGCCGAAACCGCCAGGCCCGCGGCCGAGGCATCGACCGGCGAATTGCCGGCCACGCCGATCATGCATTGGTTCATGGAACAAGGCGGACCGCTGCAGCAATACCACCAGGCGATGCTGCTGCAAGTGCCGGCATTGAACGAGCAGCATCTGCGCGATGCCTTGCAGGTGCTGATCGATCATCATGACGCGCTGCGCCTGCAGCTGCGCGATCAGTGCTGGTCGGTCAAAGCCAAAGGCAGCGTACAGGCCGCGAGCTGCCTGCAGCATGTATCGATCGCCGGCTGGAATCCGGCCACGCGTGAGGCGCAGATGCGCGAATACGCCACCGCCGCGGCAAGCCGGCTCGATCCGCGCAGCGGCTGCCTGCTGCAGGCGGTCTGGTTTGACGACGGTGCACAATCGCTGCTGTTCTTGCTGATCCATCACGTGGCTATCGATGGTGTCTCCTGGCGCATCCTGCTGCCTGATCTGAAAGCCGCGATGGCGTCCATCGCCGCCGGCCGTCCCGCCGAACTGGCGCCGACCACGACCTCGTTGCGCCAGTGGGCCACGCAACTGCCGCGCATCGCCGCGCATCGCCTGCACGAACTGCCGCTATGGCAGGCCATGTCGGCTGGCGAAGACCCCGCCATCAGCACACGCGCCCTCGACCCGACACGCGACACCATCGCCACCCGGCAAAGTCTCAGCCTGCGGCTGGAAAGCGAAGTCACCCAATGCCTGCTGACCCTGGCACCCGAACGCATCCATGGCCGCATCAACGATGTGCTGCTGACCGCTTTCGCGCTGGCCATTCGCCAGTGGCGCGCACGGCGCGGGCTCGGCGAGCGGGTTTCCAGCGTACGTTTCGAGCTGGAAGGCCACGGCCGCGAAGCCATTGTCGAAGCGGCCGACCTGTCGCGCACGCTAGGCTGGTTCACCAGCCAGTTCCCGCTGCAGCTGGAGCTGAACGGCGTCGATCCGACCGCTGCCCTGCACGATGACGCCGTGCTGGAACGCGCACTCAAGCAGGTCAAGGAACAACTGCGCCGCCTGCCCGACAACGGCATCGGCTACGGCCTGCTGCGCTACCTGCACGAACAAGGTCGCGGCATATTGGCAGCGCAGCCCGCGCCGCAAATCAGCTTTAATTACCTCGGCCGCTTCGAGCAGGGCAAGACTGACTCCGATGCAAGCAGCGACTGGAGTGCCGACAAGCCGGCGGTGTGGGCGGACGATCACCCCGCGCGCCCGCTATCCCATGTGCTGGAATTGAATGCGCTCACCCTGGATGGCCCCGAAGGCGCTGTGCTTGAGGCCAACTGGGGCTGGGCCGGCGAGCTGCTGGACGAAGCCGCCGTGCGCGAACTGGCTGAGGCCTGGCACGCAGCCCTGCGCGCTATCGCTGCCTATGCGGCGAGCGCCGAGCGCCATGTATTCACCCCCTCCGATCTGCCGCTGGTCAAACTCAGTCAGGCGCAGCTGGAAAACATCGAGGCCACGCAGCCGCCGCTGGCTGACATCCTGCCGCTGTCGCCGCTACAACAAGGCTTTATGTTCCACGCCTTGTACGACGACAGCACGCCGGATACCTACCTGCTGCAAATAGCCTTCCGTTTTGATGGGCCGCTGCGCGCCGAAGCATTGCGCCTGGCCGCGAACCAGCTGCTGCAGCGGCATGCCAACCTGCGTGCGGCCTTTGTGCATGAAGGCCTGACCGAGGCAGTACAGGTGATTCCGCGCGCACTGGCAGCACCATGGCGCAACCTGGAGCTGAGCGACGAGGCCTTCGCCGCCTGGCTGCGCGAAGATCAACAGCAGCGCTTCGATCTGCAGCAGGCGCCGCTGCTGCGCTTTACCCTGGTGCGCAGCGCGGCGGATCGACACTATCTGGTCTTCACCAGCCACCATATTTTGCTCGACGGCTGGTCCACGCCGATCATGATCCAGGAGTTGCTGGCGCTTTATACCGAGGGCGAACAGGTGCGCTTGCCGCGCGTCACGCCGTATCGCGACTATCTGCGCTGGCTTGGCGAACGCGACAAAGACGCAGCGCAGGCCGCCTGGCGCGAAGCGCTGGATGGTTTGCAAGAACCCGCGCGAATTGGCGCGTCCGCCACGGCACCCGTGACACCGGCGCTGCTGTACCAACACCTGCCCGCCAGCCTTAGCGCACGCCTGGTCGAACAGGCGCGTCGCAGCGGCGTCACCCTGAATACCGTGATGCAGGCGGCCTGGGCGATTCTGCTCGGGCGCCTATTGCGCCGCGACGATGTCGTCTTCGGCATCACGCTTTCTGATCGCCCCGCCGAGCTGCCCGGCAGCGAGCATATGGTCGGGCTATTGATCAATACCTTGCCGTTGCGGCTGCGCCTGCGCGATGGGGAATCGCTGCAGGCACTGCTGCAGCGCCTGCAGCAGCAGCAGTCGGTCCTGCTCGAACATAGCCATCTAAGCCTTAGCGAGATCCAGCGCCTGGCCGGCCACGGCGAGCTGTTCGATACCTTGATGGTGTATGAAAACTACCCCATCGACGAAGCGTCCCTGCAAGCGCAATCGACCAAGCTGCACGCAAGCTTTCACAGCCATCACGGCGGCGACGCCTCGCACTATCCGCTGGGCTTGTCGGCGATGCCGGCCGAGCGTATCCGGCTCGGCTTCAGCTATCGACCGGACGTCTACCAGGCCGAGCAAGTACAGCGACTGGCCGATGGCTTTGCGCATATTCTCGAAGCGATCGCCGAGCGGCCGCAGCTGCCGCTGGCCCAGCTGGACATGCTGCCGCCAGCGCAGCGCCAACAGCTGTTGCACGACTGGAATGCCACCGCGCAGCCGGTGCCGCAGATCGACCTGGCGACCTGGCTGGAACAACAGGCAGCGCGCAGCCCTGCCGCCACCGCGCTGATTTTCGAAGAACAACAGCTTAGCTATGCCGAGCTGCACGCACGCGCCAACCGGCTTGCGCGCCTGCTGTGCGAGCGCGGAGTGAAGGCGGAAGATCGCGTCGCGGTGGCGTTGCCACGCTCGCCCGAACTGGTCATCGCCCTGCTCGCCGTGCTCAAGGCCGGGGCGGCCTATCTGCCGCTGGATATCGATTACCCGGCCGAGCGACTGGCCTACATGCTTGACGATGCCAGACCGGTGGCCATGATCACCACGCGGGCCACTGGACTCACCACCGGCGCGGATCAGCTGCTGTTGCTCGACGCCGCCGACACCGTGGCGGCGCTGGCGCAAGCCTCTGCGCATCCGCGCAGTGCCGAGCCGTCGTTCCGCGCGCCGCGGCTGGACCACCCGGCTTACGTCATCTACACCTCCGGCTCCACCGGCAAGCCCAAGGGCGTGCTGGTCGCGCATCGCGAAATCGTCCACTCCACTGCGGCGCGCCTGCATTACTACCCGACCGCGGCAAGCATGTTGCTGCTGCCTTCGGTGGCCTTCGATGCCTCGCTGGGCGCGATCCTGCATACGCTAAGCAGCGGCGGCGCCCTGGTATTGCCTGCGCCGGGATTGGAGCGCGAACCGCTGGCCTTGGCGGAGCTGGTCGCCAGACATCGCGTACAAGCCTGGCTTAGCGGCCCGGTGTTGTATCGCGCCGCGCTGGAACAGGCTGGCGACAAACTGGCTTCGCTGACCCGCGTGGTGCTCGGCGGCGAAGCGATTCCTGCCGCCTTGCTGCAGAAACATATCGCCCTTGGCCTGACCGATAGCGCGCTTTACAACGAATACGGCCCGACCGAAGCCAGCGTGTGGTCCAGCGTGGCCCGACTCGATCCGGCACAGACCGGCAACGAGCTGGCCTGCATCGGCGCACCCATCGCCAACACGCGCCTGTATGTGTTGAATACGCAGCTGCAGCCGCAGCCGATCGGCGTGGCCGGCGAGTTGTATATCGCCGGCGCGGGGCTGGCCCGAGGTTATCTGGGCCGCGCCGCGCTCAGCGCCGAACGTTTCGTGGCCAACCCATTTATTGCCGGCCAGCGCATGTATCGCAGCGGCGACCTGGTGCGTTGGCGCGCCGACGGTCAGCTGGAATACCTGGGCCGCGACGATCAGCAAGTGAAAATCCGCGGCTTCCGCATTGAGCTGGGCGAGGTGGAAACCGCCCTGGCCGGCGCGGGCTATCCGCACACTGCGGTGATCGTGCGTGAGGACAAGCCGGGCCATAAGCAATTGGTGGCCTATGTTGTAAGCGCGACCGCGTGGGATGCCAACGACGTGCGCATGCAGTTGGCCAGCATGCTGCCCGAACACATGCTGCCGAGCGCCTATGTCGCGCTGGATGCGCTGCCGCTGACCCCGAACGGCAAACTGGATCGCCAGGCGCTGCCCGCGCCGGTGGCGACCAGTAGTAACCGCACGGCGCGCAACGAGGTCGAGCAAACGCTGTGCGATTTGTTCGCCGACGTGCTGGGGCTTGAGCAAGTCGGCATCGACGACAGCTTCTTTGCCCTGGGTGGCGACAGCATCAGCTCGATCCAGCTGGTCGGCCGCGCACGCCTGGCCGGCCTGCGCTTCAGCGCGCGCGATGTATTCCAGCAACCGTCGGTGCAAGCCCTGGCCTTGGTCGCCAGCGCAAGCCAGCCGGTGGCCGCACTGCCGCAGCAGGCAGCGGTCGGGCCGTTGCCGGCGACCCCGATCATCCAATGGCTGCTGCAGCGCGAGGGACCGTTCGAGCACTTCGCCCAGGCGATGTTGCTGCGCACGCCGGCACTGCAACGCGAGCCTTTGCTCGCCGCGCTGCAAGATCTACTGGAACATCACCACGCCCTGCGCCTGCGTCTGGACATCCATGACGCGCTGGAGATCGCGCCGACCGGCAGCGTGCTCGCCGCCGACAGCCTCACCCGTATCGATCTGCACGGACTGGACGCCGACACTCGCGCACGCCGCCTGCGCGAACACTCGCATGCCGCGCAGCAACGCCTGTCGCCACGCGATGGCCGCATGCTGCAAGTAGTCTGGTTCGACGACGGCAACGACACACAGCTGTTCATCGCCCTGCATCATCTGGTGGTGGACGGTGTGTCCTGGCGCAGTCTCATGCCCGACCTGCAAACCGCATGGACGGCACGCGTCGCCGGCCACGCGCCGCAGCTGCAGGCCGTGCCCACCTCGTTCCGGCATTGGGCGCTGGCGTTGCCGGCCGCCGCCGCGGCTCGACTCGATGAACTGCCGTTCTGGCAATCGATGCTCAAAGGCAACGATCTGCCGCTGACCTCGCGCCCGCTGGATCCGCGACGCGACACCTTGGCGACCCAGCGCAGCCTGTCGCTGCGCCTGGAGCCGGAGATCACGCAAACACTACTGACCCGCGCGCCCGAGCGCATCAACGGCCGCATCAACGATGTGCTGCTGACGGCCTTTGCGCTGGCCGTGGCCGATTGGCGTCGACGTCATGGCCATGGCGAACTCGACCAGGTGCGTTTCGATCTGGAAGGCCATGGCCGTGAGGCGGTGGTCGAGGGCGCCGACCTCAGTCGCACCGTGGGCTGGTTTACCAGCCAGTTCCCGCTGCAATTGTCGCTGGCCGGCGTGGACCAGAACGCCGCGCTGCGCGGCGGCACGGCACTGGAAGCCGCGCTCAAGTCGATCAAGGAACAGCTGCGCGAACTACCCGACAACGGCATCGGCTACGGCCTGTTGCGTTACCTCAGCGAGGCCGGTCGTACGGCGCTTGGCCAGCAACCCGCCGCACAGATCGGCTTCAACTATCTAGGACGTTTCAGCGTCGCCGAAAACGACGCAACCGGCGGCGACTGGGCAGCCGCCGAGGAGCTGACTCCCAGCGCGGGCGACGACGAAGTACTGGTGCACGCGCTGTCGCTCAATGCCACTACCGAAGACCGCCGCGAAGGCCCGGTACTGTGCGCCCAGTGGAGCTGGGCCGGCGAACTGTTCGACGAGACGGCCATACACGATCTCGGGCAAACCTGGTTCAACATGTTGCGGCTTATCGCCGACACGGTCGCGGTCAGCCAGCATGCCTTGTTCACGCCTTCGGACCTGCCCTTGGTCAAACTCGGCCAGGCGCAGCTTGAAGCGATCGAGGCAACGCAGCCGGCGCTGGCGGATATCCTGCCGCTATCGCCGCTGCAGCATGGCCTGCTGTTCCACGCCCTGTATGACGACGAAGCCGCGGATGCCTACCTGGTGCAGCAGGTATTCCTTTTCGATGGTCCGCTGGATGCTAACGCCTTGCGTGCGGCCGCCGACCAATTGCTGGAACGGCATGCCAATCTGCGCGCGGCATTTATCCACGATGATTTGTCCCGCACGGTGCAGGTCATCCCGCGCGTGGTGAAGGCGCCGTGGCGCGATATCGATACCGACGAAGACGGCCTCGCCGCCGTGCTGTCGCAGGATCGGCAACAGCGCTTCGAACCGTCGCAGGCACCGCTGCTGCGCTTCACCCTGGTACGCACTGCCGCCGACCGTCATGTGCTGGCGTTTACCAGCCATCACATTTTGCTCGACGGCTGGTCGATGCCGATCGTGCTGCAAGAGCTGCTTACCCTGTACCACTCTCGCGGCGATCACTCGGCCTTGCCGTATGTCACGCCTTATCGCGATTACCTGGCGTGGATCGCCGCCCAGGATCGACAAGCCGTGCGCGCCACCTGGCGTCAGCTGCTGGAAGGACTGGACGAGCCCACCTTGCTGGCACCGCAGGCACCTACCGAACCGGTGATGCCCCGCGCTTACCATCACGATTTTTCGCTGGCGCTCAGCGATGCCTTGAATGCACAGGCACGTCGTCACGGACTGACTCTCAATACCTTGTTGCAGGCGGCATGGGGCCTGCTGCTGGCCCAAGTCAGCGGACGCCAGGACGTGGTTTTCGGCATCACCGTTTCCGGTCGCCCGCCCGAACTGGCCGGGGTGGAACGCATGGCCGGCTTGTTCATCAACACGCTGCCGTTGCGGCTGAAGATCGAACCGGCGCGCCCCCTGGGCGAGTGGCTGGCGAACCTGCAAGAACGCCAAGCGCAACTGTTGAACGCGCAGTTCCTGGAGCTGCCGCAGATTCTGCAAGACAGCGGCCACGCACAGCTGTTCGACACCTTGCTGGTCTACGAAAACTATCCGTTCGACCCGAATGACCGACGCGTGCTGGAAGCCGACAGCGAGCTGCGCATCAGCATGATTAAGGGCCAGGGCGGCGACCTTTCGCACTACCCGCTTAGCCCGTTGCTGATTCCCGGCAAGCAACTGCAACTGAGCTTCAGCTATCGGCCGGATATTTTCGGCGAAGCGCAGCTGCAAAGTTTTGTCCGCCGCTACACCTGCATGCTCGAAGCCCTGGCCGGCGATTTGTCGCTGCCGCTGGGTCGGATGAATCTGCTCACCACGGACGAGCGTGAGCAATTGGCCGTCTGGAACGACACCGCCCACGCGGTGCCTGCCGCCACCCTGCCCGCGCTATTCGAACAGCAAGCGGCGCGTTCGGCGGACGCCATCGCCCTGCGTTTCGAAGATCAGGCGCTGACCTACGCGCAGCTCAATCAACAGGCCAACCGCCTGGCTCACACTTTGATCGCCCAGGGTGCCGGCCCGGAACGCATCGTCGCCATCGCGTTGCCGCGTTCGCTGGAGCTGGTGGTTGCCTTGCTTGCCGTGCTCAAGGCGGGTGCCGCTTTCTTGCCGCTGGATATCGATTATCCGCCCGAGCGGCTGGCTTATATGCTGGACGACGCCAAACCGGCACTGGTGATTGGCAACCGTCATTCGGCATCCGCGATCCCGGCGAAACAGGTGCTGCAACTGGATGAACCAGCCGTTGCCGAGCTGATCGCCCTAGCCGCCGCACACGACCCGCGCGATGACGAGCGCAGCCAGCCGTTGCGGCCGGCGCACCCGGCCTATGTCATTTACACCTCCGGCTCCACCGGCCGTCCCAAGGGTGTGCCGAACACCCATCACGGCATCGTCAATCGCCTGCTGTGGGGCCAGCACACCTATCGTCTCGAAGCTGACGACGTGGTGTTGCAGAAAACCTCGTCCAGCTTCGACGTTTCGGTATGGGAGTTTTTCTGGCCCCTGCTTGCCGGTGCCCAGTTGGTGCTGGCTCGCCCCGAAGGCCATCGTGATCCGGCTTACCTGGCCCAACTGATTCAGCAGCGGCAGATCACCACGGTGCAGTTTGTGCCATCGATGTTGGAAGCTTTTCTGCACGACCCGGCCAGCGCCGCCTGCACCGGCTTGCGCCGCGTGCTATGCAGTGGCGAAGCGTTGCCGGGCAAGCTGCGCGACCAGTTGCGTCGACGCATCGGCTGCCCGTTGTACAACCTTTATGGCCCGACCGAGGCCTCGATCGAAGTGACCGCCTGGGCCTGCCGCGACGACGAAACCGGGCCGACCGTGCCGATTGGCGCACCGATCTGGAACACCCGGCTCTATGTGCTCGATGCCGCGTTGCGCCCCTTGCCCGCCGGCGTGCCCGGCGAGCTGTACCTGGCGGGCGACGGCCTGGCTCGCGGTTATCTGCGGCGCCCTGGCCTGACCGCCGAGCGCTTCGTCGCCAATCCGTTCGAGCCCGGCCAGCGCATGTATCGCACCGGCGATCTGGCCTGCTGGCGTGAAGACGGCCAGATCGATTATCGCGGCCGCGTCGATCATCAGGTCAAGCTGCGTGGACAGCGTATTGAACTGGGTGAAATCGAAGCCGCCCTGGTGCGCACGGGCTTCCCGCGCAATGTAGTGATTGTGCGCGAGGACCGCGCCGGTCATCAGCAATTGGTCGCCTACGTGGTCACCGCCAGCCTGGATAGCCAGACCTTGCGGCGCAGCCTCAGCGAGCACCTGCCTGATTACATGTTGCCGGCGGCCTTTGTCACGCTCGATGCCTTGCCGCTGACCCCGAATGGCAAGCTGGATCGCAAAGCGCTGCCCGCGCCGGAGTTGGCAACGGCCAGCACGCGCGCGCCGCGCAATGCGAAGGAGCAGCTCTTCTGCACGCTGTTCGCCGAGCTGCTGGGCCTGGAACAGGTCGGCATGGACGATAGCTTTTTCGCCCTCGGCGGCGACAGCATCAGCTCGATCCAGCTGGTCAGCCGGGCGCGCAAACAAGGCTTGCTGATCAGTGCCCGCGACGTGTTCCGACAGCAAACCGTCGAAGCGCTCGCCACCGTGGCCACCCCGGTGGCACTGAGCGAGGCTGCCGCCGTGGAAGCAGCGGTCGGTGCGTTGCCGGCCACGCCGATCATGCATTGGCTGCTGGAACAGGGCGAGGTTTCCGATCATTTCAGCCAATCGATGAGCCTGCCATTGCCGGCGGCTGCGCTGGAACCGTTGCAGCAGGCCTTGCAAGATCTGCTCGACCATCACGACGCCTTGCGCCTGCGCATTGATGCGGATCGACAGCTGCATATCGACCCCAGCGGCAGCGTACGCGCGCAAGACATCCTGCATCGGGTGACGCTGAGCGGCCTCGATAGCCAAGCTCGCCAACAGGCGGTGCAAGACGCCGCGCGCGCCGCGCAGGAGCGGCTCAACCCTCGCTCCGGCCGCATCGTACAAGCCATCTGGTGCGATCAAGGCGCGGAGTCTTCGCTGTTGCTGGTGATCCATCACCTGGCGGTGGACGGCGTGTCCTGGCGCATCCTGGCACCGGATTTCGACGCCGCCTGGCAGGCACGCAAACACGGTCTGGCACCGCGTATCGAGACGGTGCCGACCTCGTTCCGCCATTGGGCCTTGCGCCTGCCCGTCATCGCGGCGGCCCGGCGCAGCGAACTGCCGCTGTGGCAGTCGATGCTGAGCGGCGCAGATCCATTGCTGAGCAAGCGCCCGCTCGATCCGCGCCAGGATATCGGCGCGACCCGGCGCGCGTTTACCCTGCGCCTGGACAGCGAGACCACCCAGCGCCTGTTGACCCAGGCACCGGAGCAGATTCACGGGCGCATCAACGACGTATTGCTGACCGCGTTTGCCCTGGCGCTGATCGACTGGCGCCGCCGTCACCAGCACAGCGAGCATCGCGCGGCGCGCTTCGATCTCGAAGGCCATGGCCGCGAGGCGATACTCGATGGCGCCGATCTTTCGCGCACGGTCGGCTGGTTCACCAGCCTGTTCCCGCTGCAACTGCATCTGGACGGCCTCGATCTGGACGACGCGCTGCAAGGCGGCCCCGCGCTTGAGCACGCCCTCAAACGCATCAAGGAGCAATTGCGCCGCCTGCCTGACAACGGCATCGGCTACGGCCTGCTGCGCTATCTCGACGACCACGGCCGCGCTGCCTTGGCCGGTCAACCAGCCAGCCAGATCAGCTTTAACTATCTCGGCCGCTTCGTGGCCGCGGGCGAAGCTGGCGAGAGCGAGTCGATGCCGCAAGGCCTCGCCGCCGGCGAAGCCGCCCGTCCGCTGCAGCATGCGCTTGGCCTCGACACGATCACCCTGGATCGTCCGTCCGGCCCGGTGCTGGAAGCCAACTGGGGCTGGGCTGGCGAATTGTTCGACGAGGCCGCCATCCACGACCTCGCGCAGACCTGGTTCAAGCTGCTGCGCCACATCGCCGAGCGTGCCGTTGCGGCCGCAGCGGTATTCACGCCCTCGGATCTGCCGCTGGTGAAACTCGATCAGGCGCAGATCGAAGCGATCGAGGCCAGCCAGCCGCCACTGGCGGAAATCCTGCCGCTATCGCCGTTGCAACAAGGCTTGTTGTTCCATGCCATTTACGATGAAGAAACGCTAGACGCCTATTTGATCCAGCGGGTCTTCCGCTTCGATGGTCCATTGGATACCGCCGCGTTGCAGGCGGCCGCCGATCAATTGCTGGAACGGCATGCCAACCTGCGCGCAGCCTTTATTCACCAGGGCCTGGCCGAAGCGGTACAGGTGATTCCGCGCAGCCCGAAGGCACCCTGGTACGAAGTGGCTGCCACAGAAGACGAACTGCCAGCGCTGCTGCGGCAAGATCACCAGCAGCGTTTCGATCCGTCGCGGGGACCGCTGTTGCGCTTCATGCTGGTGCGCACCGCGCCGGATCGTCACTACCTGGCGTTCACCAGCCATCACATTCTGCTCGACGGCTGGTCGATGCCGATCGTGATCCGCGAACTGTTCGCCCTGTACCACAGCCGCGGCGACCGCTCGGCGCTGCCCTATGTCACGCCATACCGCGATTATCTGGGCTGGATTGCCGCGCAGGATGGCCAGGCCGCACGCGCCGCCTGGCGCCAGGCCCTGGAAGGGCTGGACGAACCGACCCTGCTGGCGCCACAGGCATCCAGCGAACCGGTGATGCCGCATACCCATCATCATCAGTTTTCGCGCGAACTCACCGACGCCTTGAACGCGCAGGCGCGTCGCCAGGGGCTGACCTTCAACACCTTGCTGCAAGCCGCGTGGGGTTTGCTGTTGGCGCAGGCCACCGGACGCCAGGATGTGGTCTTCGGCATTACCGTTTCCGGTCGCCCGCCCGAGCTGACCGGGGTCGAGCGCATGGCCGGCCTGCTGATCAATACCTTGCCGCTGCGCCTGCCGATCGAGCCGGCGCAGACGCTGGCCGAATGGCTGGCCAGCCTGCAAGACCGCCAGGCGCAATTGTTGAACGCGCAGCATCTGGGCCTGACCCAGATCATGCAGGACAGCGGCCATACGCAGCTGTTCGATACCTTGATGGTGTTCGAGAACTACTACGTCGACCCGAACGACCAGCGCGCGCCGGAGCCCGCAAGCGAACTGCATATCAGCATGGTCGCCGGCCACGGCGGCGACAAATCGCACTATCCCGTCACCCTGCTGACCGCATCAGGCGAATCGCTGGAGCTGAATTTCAGTTACCGCCCAGACGTTTTGAGCAAGGCCGACATGCAGCGTTTTGTGCGTCGCTATACCTGCCTGCTCGAAGGCCTGGCCGGCGATCTCTCGGTACGCGTGGGCCGCTTGAACATGATCGACGAGAACGAGCATGTGCAGCTGAGTGAATGGAACGACACCGAGCGCGAGATACCACTGGAAAGCGTGGCCGCCTGCTTCGAACGGCAGGTACGCGCCACACCGGATGCGCCCGCGCTGATAACCGGCGGACACACGCTGAGCTATGCCGAACTGAATCGACGTGCCGAGCGCCTGGCCGATACCTTGATCGCCCACGGCGTCGGCCCGGAACAAGCCGTGGCATTGTTGCTGCGCCGTTCGGCCGAGCTGGTGATCGCCACCCTGGCGGTGCTCAAGGCCGGTGCCTGCTATGTGCCGCTACACGATCATTATCCGGACGAGCGGCTTGCGCTGATCCTGGCCGAAACCCGCGCGGAGCTGTTGCTTGCCGATGCCAGCCTGGATGGACGCGAGCTGACTCATTCGCAGGTACTGCGCCTGGATGGTTTCGACTATGCCGCCGCATCCGGCGCGCCGGCACGCCCGGCGATACATGCGGAACAGCTGGCCTATGTGATGTTCACCTCTGGCTCCACCGGCACGCCCAAGGGTGTGGCCGTGCGCCAGCGCGATATTGTCGGCTTTGCTCGCGACAGCCGGTTCGCCGAGGGGCATGAAGTCGTGCTGCTGCATTCGCCGCATGCCTTCGATGCCTCGACTTACGAATTGTGGGTGCCCCTGCTCAACGGTGGCTGCGCGGTGGTTTGCAGCACTGAGTCCGGCGACGGCCGCGACATGCAGCGGCTGATTGCCGAGCACGGTGTGCGCAGCCTGTGGCTCACCGCCGGGCTGTTTCATGAGTTCGCCGAATCGATGCCGGAGCTGTTCGCGCCGCTGCGGCAAGTCTGGGCCGGCGGCGATGTGCTGTCGCCCGATGCGATCCGGCGCTTGCAGGCGCGTTACCCCGCACTGCGCATCGTCAACGGCTACGGCCCGACCGAAACGACGACCTTTGCGCTGACTTGCGTGGTGCCCCCGTTGGCCGAGGATGCCAGCAGCGTCCCGGTCGGCAAGCCGTTGGACAATATGCGCGTCTACGTGCTCGACGGCGCCCTGCGGCCGGTGCCGATCGGCGTGCCGGGCGAGCTGTACATCGCCGGTGCCGGCCTGGCCCGTGGCTATCTTGGCCGTGCATCCTTTACCGCCGAGCGCTTTATCGCCAACCCGTATGCGCCGGCCGCTGCCGTTGGCGAGCGCATGTATCGCAGTGGCGACCGGGTGCGTTGGCGCGAGGACGGCCAGATCGAATTCATCGGCCGCACCGATCACCAGGTAAAGATCCGCGGCTTCCGCATCGAGCCGGGCGAAATCGAAAACGTCTTGCAGCGTCACGCGGCGGTGGCGCAGGCCACCGTGCTGGCACGCGAAGACATACCCGGGCGCAAGCAACTGGTCGGCTATGTGGTGCTCAAGCAAAGCAGCGGCGACCGCGACCAGGCGCAGGAGGTACGCCAGGTCGGCGAATGGGAGGCGCTGTATCAAGACCTTTATGGCGAGGACCGCGTCGATGCCGATGCGCCGGATTTTGGTGACGATTTCCGTGGCTGGAACAGCAGCTACGACAGCAGCGAGATTCCGCTGGAACAGATGCGCGAATGGCGTGCGGCTACGGTACGGCGCATCCTGCAACTGAAGCCGCGCCGCGTGCTGGAGATCGGTGTCGGCAGCGGCCTGATCCTGTCGCAGGTGGCGCCGCATGTCGGGGTTTATCACGGCACCGATCTGTCAAAAGCCACTATCGACCGCTTGCAGCGCGAGATTGCCGGGCAAGCGCAGCTGACCGGCGAGATCCAGCTGCACACCCTCGCTGCCGATGAAACCCATCGGCTGGGCGACGCCCTGCCCGACACGCATGCGGGCTATGACGTCATCATCGTCAACTCGGTATTGCAGTACTTCCCCAACGGCGACTATCTGCTCGATGTGATCGGTCAGGCGATGGATCTGCTGGCCCCGGGTGGCGCGCTCTACCTGGGCGACGTGCGCAATCTAAATCTGCTGCGCAGCTTCGCCAGCGCGATACAGCTGCATCAGGCCGACGACCTTGTCGACACCTCGACCCTGCAACGGCGTATCGACCAGACCTTGCTGACCGAGAAGGAGCTGTTGCTCGCGCCGGAGTTCTTTACCCAGTTGCCAGCACGACTCGACAGCATCGCCGCGGTCGACATCCAGACCAAGCGCAGCCGCCACGGTAACGAACTCAGTCGTTATCGCTACGAAATCGTACTGCGCAAACAAGGCCTGCGCGTACGCTCGGCAGCCGAGCTGCCGGTGCTGCCGTGGTCGGAAGCCTTGCTCAAGCACGATGCGCTGGCCGCTTGCCTGGCCGAGCATGCCGGCGGCCTGCGCTTGATCGATGTACCCAACCCGCTACTGCAACCCGAGCTGGAAGCATTGCGCCAGTGGCAGGCCGGCAAGCGCACCGCCGAAGTGCGTGCACGCTTGCTGACCAGGCCAAGCGACGCGACGCCACCGGCCGAAACCCTACATGACCAGGGTGAGGCGCTGGGCTGGCGGGTTGCGGTGACCTGGTCCGAGCCGGAGCGCGGCCTGGAAGTGTTGTTCCTGCCCGCCGACGATGACGCGACCAGCTGGACCGATATTCATCAGCCGGCCCATCCGCGCGAATTCAGCGCCTGCGCCAATAGCCCAGGCAGTTTCGACCGCCTCGGCGAACTACGCCGCTATGTGGAAAAACAGCTGCCCGACTTTATGCAGCCGCTGCTGGTGCCACTGCCGGCGCTGCCGCTGACACCCAACGGCAAGGTGGATCGCAAGGCACTGCCCGCGCCGGACTTCACCTCCAGCCACCGGCGCGCCGCCACCTCGCCGCAGGAGCAAGCCCTGTGCGCATTGTTTGCCGAAGTGCTGGAACTCAACGATGTCGGCGTCGACGATGACTTTTTTGAACTGGGCGGCCATTCGTTGTTGGCTACCCGTTTGATCAGCCGCATCCGCAACACGCTGGGCGCCGAAGTCTCTACCCGCACCTTGTTCGAGGCACCGACGGTGTCGGCGCTGTCACAGCGATTGGCCGAGCCGCTGCAAGCCTTGTCCACGTTCGACGCCGTTTTGCCGATACGCGCACAAGGCAGCCTGCCGCCGTTGTTCTGCCTGCCGCCGGGTGGTGGCCTGGGCTGGTGGTATACCGGCCTGACCCGCTATATCGACCCACAGCGTCCGCTGTATGCCTTGCAAAGCGCCAGCCTCATCGACGGATCAGCGCCACTGCCGACGCGGATCGAAGAGATTGCCGAAGCCTATCTGGCGCAGATCCGGGCGATACAACCGCAAGGACCATATCTGTTGCTGGGCTGGTCATTCGGTGGCGCGGTGGCGTATGAAATCGCCTTGCGCCTGCAGGAGGCCGGCGAGGAGATTGCCTTGCTGGCGATTCTCGACGCCTGCATTCGCACCAGCATGCCCGGTTTCGACCCGCAGACCTTTCCCGACGGGGATTACCGCGCGGGCATTCTGCGCGGCTTCCTGGAGAACGGTGCCGGCTGCGATCTCAGCGATTACGACCCGGAATCGCTGGATTATCAAAAGGCGGCCGAGTTGCTGAAATACAGCATTTTCTCGGGCTTTGACGCCGGCTTGCTGGAGCGCTTCGTCACCACCCAGGCCAACGATGGGCGCACTCTTAACCACTACACGCCCAGGCGCAAACTGCGTGGCGACGCGCTGTACTTCAACGCCACCGCGGACAAGCAAGGCGATGAGTTCTTTTTGCTGCCGGCCAGCTTCAAGCACAACATCACCGGCGAGCTGCGCAGCCACGACATCGACTGCCGCCACGACGAAATGGCCCACCCGCAACATCTCGCCCGTATCGGCCGCATCCTGTCGGAGAACTATCGCGTATGAACCACCCTGCCGACGGCCATGACGCCATGCCGGTCGGCACATCGCGCCGCCGGCCAGCCGGCGCGCGCGTCATGGATTCGTCGTCACCTTGCGTGAATATCTGGTCAAGTATTTTTCTCGCGGCTACGCTTTCGTACCGCCCAACAGCCCTGCACTAACGGAGTTGAACATGAGCAATCCCTTCGAAGACAACAACGGCAGCTTCCTGGTCCTGGTCAACGACGAGAACCAGCATTCGCTGTGGCCTGAATTCGCCGAAGTGCCGGCCGGCTGGAAAACCGTGCATGGCCCGGACCAGCGCCAGGCCTGCCTCGATTACGTCGAGCAGCATTGGACCGATATGCGCCCGGCCAGCCTCGCTGCGCTGGACGCCTGATCTCACCGGTTCTTGGTCAGCCGGTTACCGGATGGCCTGGATCAAAGCTATCGACACGAGGCTGGACCGCTCTCGTGTCGATAGGCGGCTGAGAGCCCACTTAGCATTTCGTCGACCAGGATTCGTCTTTAGAGTGCAAAGGGTGGCGCCGCATGCGGAACATGACCGCTGCCTTGCCGGCAACGATAGTGACTGCTCCAGCCTCACCTTACTCGGCGCCCATGCCAGATCAACGGCCCTCCTGGCACACAAAAACCATCATGACTGATGGTTTTTGTTTCGCCACTTTTCGCACAGCGTCATCGGCGTGGCGCAGCTCCCTGCGCGCCACGCCGATCGATCAGAACGCCAGGCTCCAGGAGTTCAGTGTCCCGCTATCGCCAGGGGCACCGCCATCGTCATCGATGACTTTCAACTGCCATTGACCGTTGGCGGCAGAGGACGAGGCGTCGACCGTATAGGTCTGGTCGATATTGCCGTCATCGTTGTAATCCGGGCTTTGCAGCACGTTGACCGTGCCATCCGGAGCGATCAGCTCGATGGTCAGGTCGCCCGACCAGTTATGCGTGATGCTGACATGTACTTTGAGTGCTGTGGGTGCTTTGCCGCTGCGGCCAGCTACCGTGATCGTGCTCGATACGGTGGCGTTGTCGGCGATGGACTGCGCCGTGCTGTTGCTAAAAGTGCTTGCGCCGCCGGCGTCTTGAATGATCGGGTGCGCGATTTCGCATTGGGCGGTGTCGTTGGACCAGGTGCTTTGAACCGCGAAGCTGCCCTGGTCATCTTGCATGTTTGCCGAAGCGCCCTGGCCCGAGCTGATCCAGGCGCAGAGGTCGCCATTTTCCGTTTCGCTATTGCCGCCGACAGTCCAGCCCAGCCCGCCACCGGCAAAATACTGATCGGTGATAGTTTCGGCATATTCGTGTCCATTGACGATGGAGAATCCATCGAGCAGGCCGGCCTTGCCGTTGACGTAGTTCTTGCCGCAATAACCGAACGACTGCCCCATCGGCGCGTCATTCATATAGGGCATGTTGGTGTAGGCCACTGCGCCCAGGTCAGCGTCATTGGTTGAGCTATGCCAGGCGCACCACTGCAGATTGGTATTGGTCCAATCCGTGTTGAAACCGTCCGGGTGAGTGCCCGAGGGAGACAGCACGACGTATTGAACGTAGCGGTTGGATGCCGGCGTGTTGTTGCCAAAGTGTTTGGCCGCCGCCACCGCCTCGTTCGCCAGGTCGGCGCTGGTCGGCGAGTCCGGTGCGGCCGCCGAATTGTCGTACCAGATGCCGGCATAGGCACCGTCTGTCGGATAACCGACATGGCTGGCATCGGCCGAACAAGAGGTGGCGCCCTTGGCGACATTGGCGCCGTCGCAATACTGCGTCATGGTGCCCGACCAGAGCTCGCCGCCGGTGCCTAGCCCCTTGAAGAATTTTTGCAGGTAGGGAACCGCGCCATCCGCATCATGCGTCAACGAGACAATGCCGCTGGTGGCATCGGTAGTCAGGTCGCCCCACTGACTGCCGTATACCACCAGATACACCTGCGGTTTGCCGCTGGTCACGCCATTGCCATTGGCGTCACCGCCACCGTAGCTCAGCTTTGTCGCCGCCGCGGCCACGCCCGCCGCGGCCCGCGACGCCTGGCGGACCCTATTCTGCTGCACCACATTGGCGCTATGGATGACGCCATGGCGATAGGAGTAATCCTTGGCCGGCGCGGATGCATTCGTGGCCTGCGCATAGGCGCCGCCCGCGCCGAGCAATCCCAGCAGAGCCAGTGCTGTGGTCAGTGGTGAAACCTTGCTTATCGAACGAATCATGAACTTACTCCCCAGTAAATGATGGGTAAGCGACACCCTGCCTGACAGTCAGACTGCCAGGTCATTCGCGCTTACATACATGCCATCGCCTGATCCGAAGGGCCGATCTCTTGCTGCCCTTCCCTCCCCAGACGTTCCACGGACAGCATGAGTCGAATCGACTCACCCCCTAACGTGTCCATAGATAGAAACGCAAGCTATCGTGATTACCCCACCCCATGATCATGACGATTAGCCATATAGACATCTACAAATCATCGATGATGAGGTAAGGCCTGACGAAGCGGAACAGACCAAGCCAGCCACCAAACTCCAGCCGGGTCGGCGCAAGATCAAGGTCTCGCCAAACCACCACAAGGCGATCAGAAATGGGCCACGGCAAGAGATAAAGACGCAACCCGACGGATTGCCCCCGGGGTCATCGAGGCGGCATAAAGTAAGCGTTCAGCGATGTGATGACGCTCTTCACATACAGCCCATGGAAGTCCGCATGAACCGGGGCGCGCAGCTCCACCAACCACCGTTACTACACGTCGCTTGCCACCGCCATAAATCAATAAACCACAAGCCCCGCGGCAGAACATCTGCCACGGGGCTTGGGATCCAACACCTTCAATAGCTACTTGCTTACCAGGAATTAATCAGGTTATAGACATTCACGCTACCCAAGCCTGTCGCAAAGTCCCAGCCCTTGGTCGCGGGATACGCTTGCTGAAGCTTGGTGGTCGAGGTCGACAGCACGCCGTAGGTCTGCGTCTTGTTGGCGGTGTAGCAATTGGGCGTACCCGGCTGGCACACAGTGTCGATATCGCCGCGCGTCACATCGTGGAAGATGCATAGCGGGCCGCTGCTGGCGCCGTTGTCAGAGTCGCATTTGGCCAGCGT
>NZ_JAPDPE010000086.1 GCF_026283955.1 Dyella silvatica
TATTCATTAAATGCGTTGGACGCATAGCAGCACTTCTCACAGACTACGCCCATCGCAACCACCCACCCCAGGGCCAGCCATGACGCATGGATCATCACACCCTGCCAGCACGACCGACGTGCTGGCACGTTTCAATCAAGCCTTTCTCCAGCACGACCCCTCCTTGCTGCCCGCGCTGATCGCCGAAGATTGCGTGGTGGAACGATCGAACCCGACGCTGGAAAGCACCCATTACATCGGGCGTGAAGCCTGCCTCGCTTCATGGCAGGGCATCGCGGCCAATCGCAGCGGCCACTTCCAGGTCGAGGAGGTGATGGTGATGGGCGAGGTCGGTGTCATTTTCTGGAACTACCGGACCGGCTCGGAGCCGATCGACTTGCTGCGCGCGGTCAACGTGATGCGCGTGCGCGATGGCCTGATTGTCGAAGGTCGTGGCTACGTCAAGACACGCGTAGCGGTGGCCGCATGAACGCCATCGTACAAACACCCGTCGCCGTACCATCCGCCGAGCGTATGCAGAGCTATCACATGAGTATGGGTGCCGGCCTGGATGGGCTGCTGCTGAAACAGCACGAGGTGCCAACGCCGGGCCCGCATGAAGTACTGCTGCGCGTACGCGCCGTATCGCTTAACTATCGCGAACTGATGATCATGTTGCAGGGGCGCTACCCCCTGCCGGTGAAAGCCGACGTGATCGGCGTATCCGACGGCGCAGGCGAAGTCATCGCCCTGGGCCATGGCGTGAGCCGGGTGAAACTGGGTGACCGGGTGATCGCCTCGATTTTTCCGCGCTGGATCGATGGGCCTTTCAGCATCGAGCGGGCGGCGCAACTGGGCGGCTCGCTTGATGGCATGCTGACTGAGTACGCCGTGCTGCACGAAGACGCCTTGGTGCACATACCCGAGCATCTGTCGTGGCAAGAGGCCGCCACCCTGCCCTGCGCAGCGGTGACTGCATGGAATGCCTTGACCGGCGGCCACGCTCTTAAAGCCGGCGATAACGTATTGGTACTGGGCTCAGGCAGTGTCTCGCTGTTTGCGCTGCAATTCGCCAAGGCCTGCGGAGCACGAGTCATCGCCACCACCTCCAGCGACGACAAGGCGGTGCGGTTGCGCGAACTCGGTGCCGACGATGTCATCAACTACCGCAGCCAGCCCGATTGGTCGGCCGAAGTACGCCGGCTTAGCGGTGGTATCGGCGTACAGCATGTGGTGGAAGTCGGCGGTGGCAGCACCATGCCGCAATCACTGAAGTCGGTATGCCTGGGCGGCGAGATCGCCTTCGTCGGCACGGCGGCAGGCGGCGAATCGATGATCGATGCGAATGCCATTTTCGCATCGGGGGCGGTGATCCGCGCCGTGGCGGCAGGCCATCGCACGCAGTTGACCGAGGTAACGCGATTGATGACCGAGCACCGCATCAAGCCGGTGATCGACCGCGTGTTCGCCTTCGACCAGGCCCCTGCCGCCTTCGCCTACTACGCCAACCAACGCCGCTTTGGCAAAGTGGTCATCAGCGTGGCCTAGGCACGGCATAAAACGCCGCGACGAAGGGCTTGCAAAAAAACGGCCTCGTCAGCCCCCTTGGAATCAAAGACGCCCGCCGGTCTTTGGCGGGCGATCTGGCCACGCCCGCAAGCGTGGCAATAAGGCAGCCAGAACCGCAGAGACTTGCTTGCGCGAGGGGTAGTAGAGGAAGAACCCCGGGAAGGGTGGGGTCCAGTCCGCCAATATTCTGAGCAAGCGGCCGCTGGCGATATGCGTGGCCGCCTCATGTTCCAGCACGTAGGCCACACCAAGACCATCGATCGCGGCTTGAAGCATCAGATCCGGCTCGTTGAAGGTCAACGGCCCCGACAGTCCCAGCTTGAAGGCACGGCCATCCTTTTCAAATTCCCAGGCATACAGGCTGCCTGCGGTTTCCATCCGGTAATTGATGCAACGGTGATTCTGCAGATCTTCCGGCGTGACGGGAGCGCCATGCCGCGACAAATATTCTGGCGCGGCGACAACGGCCATGCTGAGCGCCGGCCCGACCGGCAGAGCAACCATATCCTGCTGCAGCTTCTCGCCCAGCCGGATGCCGGCATCGAAGCGCTCGGCCACAAGATCTCGCAAGGCATAGTCGACGATCACCTCAACGGTGGCCTCCGGATAAGTAGCACAGAACTCGGCCAGCACCGGGCGGATAACCGCCTCATAGCCCTGCCGTGTCGCGGTGATTCGCAGGGTGCCCGCAACGCGATCGCGGCTTTGACTCAGCTCGCCCAGGACGCTGTCGATAGCATCCAATGCCGGTTCGAGCGTCAATAAGAGTTTCTCTCCCTCGGCGGTGGGTGCCACGCTGCGGCTGGTCCGCCGTAGCAGTGGGTAGCCGAGGCGGGATTCCAGGCGCTTGATCGTATAGCTCAGCATCGAATTGGAAACATTCAATGCCTCATGCCGATTATTCGCGATGATTAAATGAATGCTCACCCCTACCCTTTCTAGAGGTCAAGCCCGGAGCGCAAGACACTGTCGCAGGACAGCGTCGATGCTCTCCGTCAAAGCCATCCGCTAGGAAAGGGTGAATTTATGATTGATCGCGATTCGGTATGGTTGATTACAGGCAGCTCGTCCGGCCTGGGCCGAGCCTTGGCCGAAAAGGTGCTTGAACACGGCTATCGTGCGGTGGTCACCGCCCGCCAGACCGATACGGTGCGCGACCTGGTTAAGCGCTATGGCGATCGAGCTATCGCCGTTACCCTCGACGTCACCAAGTCCGCGCAGATCGCTGCCGCCATGCACGCCGCTCATGACAGCTTCGGTCACATCGACGTACTCGTGAACAATGCTGGCTACGGTTATATCGGGGCCATCGAGGAGGGCGAGGATGCCGAGATTCGGGCGCAATTCGATACCAATGTGCATGGCGTCATCGCCTTGACCCAGGCCGTGCTTCCGCGGATGCGACAACGCGGTAAAGGACATATCGTCAACCTGAGTTCGATCGGTGGACTGACCACGTTTCCCAATGTCGGTTACTACCATGCGAGCAAGTTCGCCCTCGAAGGACTTTCCCAGACGCTGGCCAAAGAAGTGGCGCCATTCGGTATCGGGGTGACCGTGGTCGAGCCCGGTGCGTTTCGCACGGATTTTCGGGGTCGCTCCATGCGGCAGTCCAACATTCGGCTCCCCGAGTTTGCCGACACGCTGGGCAAGCAGCGCGATGCACTACTCCATTCACACGGCAAGCAACCCAACGATCCGGCGAAGGGCGCGATGGCCATCATCCAGGCGGTAACCGCAAAAAATCCACCGCTACACCTGTTGCTGGGCGCGGATGCACTCGATCTGGCTCGCAAACAGCTGGCCGCCATGGCAAAGAATTTCGACGACTGGGAAACGCTTACCCGCAGTACGGAGTTTGACGAACCGGCTTAGGCGCCCCATCGCCAAAGCCGCTGCCTGAGGCACTGCTTCGAACCAGGGAGCGAACAAAGCGCAGGCCGCTTATCTACCGAATCGCTCGATGCTACTGCGCGTGCGGATCGAAATACGCTTCCCAGCTCGAAGCGTCGCGTTCGAGATGCACGCCCTGCTCGAGCGCAGCTCGCGCCTCTTGCTGAGTGGCGTTACCAAGCATGGCGACGAATAGATTGAAGTACGTATTTCGATCCGTTGACCCCAGCCGCGCCGCCTGCTCCAGCACAGCCTGCGCTTCGGTGCGCAAGTGGAGATCACAGAGGACTGCGCCAAGGCAGGTTAAAACGAGCAGATGGTCTTGCTCGACCTTTAATAGATTCTCGAGCAACCTGCGCGCCTTCCATAAGGGCTCGTAGCTCATCGGACTGGACCATGCCTGATTCACCAGCGCCCTTGCCAGGGTGACGCCAGCGCTCACTTCATCGTCCATAAGCCTTGCCTGACTCCCATTATCTTCGGGTCGCGCGGCATTGAAATGCAGCGCTTAAAAACCGTAGTTGAGAAAACCACCGTCCACCGCCAGCACCTGGCCGGTGATGTAGCTGGCCGCGGGCAAGCAGAGAAAGGCAATCGCCGCGGCGACTTCTTCGGGCTCGCCGATACGCCGCAGCGGCGTATGGTCAAGCACTTCATCCAGATAATCGTCATCCGCCAGCGCGGGTTCTGAGCGTTGAGTACGGATGTACCACGGCGCCACCGCGTTCACCCGAATGCCATCCACGGCCCATTCCACGGCCAGGTTGCGGGTGAGCTGATGCAGCGCGGCCTTGGTCATGCCGTAGGGTGAGCCGGTGCGCACATGAGTTATGCCCGATACCGAGCCCACATTTACAATGGCTGCGTTCGCATGCTGCACCAAATACGGATGCGCGAGGCGGCACATTTCAAAGGCGGAAAACACGTTCTGCTCGAAGATCGCACGGTATTCGAGCTCGTGATAGTCCAGCGTCGGCCGCGGCTGATTGCCACCGACATTGTTGACCAGCAACGACAACGGCACGCCGAGGTCGGCAATCCAGTCGAATACCGCAAGACGGTCTTCCTGGTCACTCAAATCCGCGCCGAAAGCAAGCACGTCGAGGTCTTCGAAATCATCGGCCAGCTCGACGCGCACCTGTTCGAGATGATCCTCGTCACGTGCCACTAACAACAGGTTGGCACCCAGGCTAGCCAGCTCACGCGCGGTGGCATACCCGATGCCCTTGCTGGCACCGGTAATCAGTGCGGTATGGCCTTGCAGCTGCCAAGCGTCGATACGATGGTTCATGGGAGCGGAGCTTAGCCGATTGCGCCGCTTGCCCGCATCGTATCGCGGCGCAACACTGTGCCATCCCCAACGCGCGGAGTCCGCCGATGAAACGTACCGCCCTCCTGCTTTGCGTAGTCGTGCTCGCCGCCTGTTCCGGCAAACCGCCCGAGCCGCAAGCCGCCGCCAAGCCCGTCGCTACACCGTGGGACAACCTGAAAAAAGATGAGCAGCGCGCCAAGGACCTGCAAAAAACCACCGAGCAGCAAGCCGAGCAGCAGCGCAAGCAAATCGAGGCAGCGGAGCAATAGCCTCGATGGATAACCCCAACACCCAGACAGTACTGCCATCCGAGGCGCTGCTGGAGATCGACCAGGCCAGCGTGCTGCGTGGCGACAGCCTGCTTCTGGATCAACTCAGCCTGCGCGTTGCACAAGGCGAGCACACAGCGATTCTCGGCCCTAACGGCTCGGGCAAATCCAGCTTGGTGAAACTGATCACGCGCCAGTTGTATCCGCTGGCGCGGCGCGATGGCCAGCCAAGTGTGCGGCTGTTTGGGCGTGAGCGCTGGCGCGTGGACGAGCTACGCAGCCTGCTTGGTATCGTCTCGCCGGCACTGCAACTGGACTACACCAGCGACACTCCGCTGGAGGTGTTCGATGCGGTGGTTTCCAGTTTTTTTGCCGCCCGTGGACTGGGCCTGGATCACCGGGTCAGCTCGACCATGCGCCAACGCAGTGAAGAGGCCTTGGCGCATATGGGTGTCATGCATCTGGCCGGCCGCCAGATGGCCAGCCTGTCTACCGGCGAGGCAAGACGCGTGCTGATTGCGCGGGCGCTGGTGCATCGGCCACGCGCGCTGCTGCTGGACGAACCCTGTGCTGGACTCGATCTGGCTACCCGGCGCCAGTTTCTGGAAAGTCTGCGCATGCTGGCGCGTAGCGGCACGACCTTGCTGTTGGTAACCCATCACATCGAAGAGATCTTGCCGGAGATCGAGCGGGTGGTGATGCTGCGCCATGGCCGCGTGCTGCATGACGGTAGCAAGGCGGCCCTGCTTACTGAGCATGCCTTGAGCGAGTTGTTCGAGCTGCCCGTTCAACTGCAGCGACGCGGCGAATATTACGCCGCCAGTCTTTGACACCGGTTCCGCGCCTTCGGACACGAAGGGGCGGAACCGATCTTCAGCCGTCTAAACGTTCTTAGCGCGGACTGCAGAAACAGTACGCATAGACATTCGGCCGGCCTGACTGGGCGGTTTGCAGCAAGCTCAGCTCAGGCGCCATGGCCGGCAGCTGGGCAAGCCAGCCGGGCAGATGGATGCCGTAACCCTGCATGACATGCACCGTCGCACTTTCGTTCAGCCCCACCATGAATTGCTCGAAGCCACCGAGCGGCGCTTCGATATAGCGCACGGGATAATTCTTGCCCAGCTTAGCCCGATTGGCCGCATCGGCCACCGCATCATCGAGACCGCCAAGCTGATCGACCAGGCCATTGTCCAAGGCCTGTTGCCCGGTCCACACACGGCCCTGGGCAATGCTGTCGATCGCGCTGTATTCCTTGCCGCGGGCTTTCGCCACATTACCGACAAAGTCGTGATAACCCTTATTGATGATGGCCTGAATCACCGTGCCGATCTTCGGATCCAGCGGGCGTGACATATCGAATGCGCCAGCGAGCGGGCCCGTACTGACGCCGTCGCTTTTCACACCGAGCTTGTCCAACGTATTGGGCACAGTGAAGAACATGCCGAAGATGCCGATCGAGCCGGTGATGGTGTTGGGCTCGGCATAAATGCGATCGGCATTCATCGAGATCCAGTAACCGCCGCTGGCCGCTACGTCGCCCATGGAAACCACCACCGGGATACCCGCCTGCTTGGTCAGCTCCACTTCGCGGCGGATCTGTTCGGCGGCATACACTTCGCCACCCGGCGAATTGACGCGCAACACCAAAGCCTTGGTTTTGCTGTCCTGGCGCGCCGAACGGATCAACTCGGCAGTGGACTCGCCACCGATCGAACCCTGCGGCTGCCGGCCACCGACAATCTCGCCTTCGGCAACCACGATGGCCACGCCCGAGGCCAGAACACTCGGCTTGCCATCGCTGGGCAAGTCGGTGCTGTAACGCGCTAGCGACACCTGGCGAAAGCCTTGACCCTTCGGGCCTGGCGCCACGCCTTCGCTGAGCATCATTTTTTCCAGCTCGGCGCGAGTGGCCAAACCGTCGACCAAATGCTGGTTGAGCGCGAGCTTGCCGAGGTCGCCCTGGGTGCTTTCGATATGCTCGGGCAAGCCATCGATATCACTGCGCAGGGCAGCCGGATCGAGCTTGCGCAGCTTGGCGATTTCGCTGAGGTATTCGTCCCACAAGCCGCCCATCCAGTAGCTGTCGGCCTGCTTCGATTCCGGCGAGGCATGATCGAGGATATAAGGCTCGGCAGCACTCTTGAACTGGCCGACGCGGAACAAATGCACGTCCACGCCGAGCTTATCGAGCAGGTCTTTGTAGAACAGCCGGTAATTGGCCAGGCCGGCGATAAGTACGCCGCCCTGCGGGTCAAGCAGAATGCGGTCGCCATGCGCCGCCAGGTAGTACTGGCCCTGCTCCAGATTCGCCGCCCAGACCACCACCGGCTTGCCGGCCGCGCGGAAACGATCCAACGCCGCGCCAACCTCGCGCAGGGCGGCGAAACCGCCGCCTTGCACATCTTCTGGCTCCAGCAAGATGCGGCTGATGCGCTTGTCGGTTGCCGCCGCGTCGATCGCCGCGACCAGGTCGCGCACCTGTACCTGCTTGGGTGCATTGCCCGACAAACCGGCGATGACCCGCTGCAGCGGCCGCGCGCTGTATTGCTCGACCAAGCGACCTTCCGGCTTGATCACCAACACCGTACTGTCGAGAATCTTGCGCTCGCTGCGGTCTCCAGCGAACAGGCCAACCAGCAGCAGCAGGAACAAGAATAAAAACAAAAAGAACACCAGGTTGATGATGACCAACCTGACGACATTCATGCCGCGGCCAAAGACGCAGAGAAAGTTCCAGAAACCGTGGGGCTGACGCTCCGTCATTCGTGTTTTCCTCGAGAGTTCGCCAGCAGGGTAACCGCTTGGGCTGTGGTGGTCATGTGTTGAGAGTCAGGGGCGCAGGTAAAGCTTTAAAAAGCAAGTGTCAGCCGCCAGGGGAAGGCGAAAACGCCATGTTGCTCAACCCTCATGCGCAGCGCCCATGGCTTGCGCTTGCCTGCTGCGCGCAAGTAATCGCCCCGAACTGCGCCAAAAACGTACGAATAGCAGTGCGGCTGCCATGCTCAGGCCGGCGATCAAGCCCATCCACATGCCGCGCGCACCCAGGTTTTCGCGAAAAGCCAGCCACCAGCCCACCGGCATACCGACCGCCCAATAGGCGAACAAGGTGATGGCCATCGGCACACGGGTGTCTTTGAGGCCACGCAGGGCGCCGTTGGAAGCCACCTGAATACCGTCAGAGAACTGAAAAAGGCCGGCCAATACGATTAACTGGGCCGCCAATGCGATCACCCCGGTATCGCGGGTATACAACGAGGCGATCAAATGCGGCAGGCTAAGCATCAACCCCGCCGAAATCAGCTGAGTACCCAGGGTGAGGCCAATGCCGCAAAAGCCGGCATAACGCACCCCACGCGCATCGCCACGCCCCACCGCGTTACCGACCCGCACGGTGATCGCCATCGCCAGGCCCAGCGGCATCATGAAAAAGAACGAGGCCACATTCAGCGCCACCTGATGGCTGGCGACCACGTTCTCGCCCAGGGTGCTGATCGCCAGTGCCACCGCAACAAACAGGCCGCCCTCGGCAAGCAGGGTGATCGCCATCGGCAGACCGATCCAGACCAATTCGCCAATCCGCTTAAGCCGCGGCGGATCGAAACGCTCGCCCAGCCCCAGCCCGCGGTAATTACGATGTTTCGCCACATACCAGGCGAATGCCAGCGTCTCCAGCCATAGCACCAGCGCGGTGGCGATACCGCAACCACGGGCGCCCTGCGGCTGCAGCCCGAATTTGCCGAACATCAGCACGTAGCCGAGCGGCGCCAACACCGCCAGCCCGCCAAGGCTGAAATACATCGAGGGCCGGGTCATCGACAGGCCTTCGGACAGCCCACGCAGGGTGAAATAACAAGTCAGCGCCGGCGCGCCCCAGCTGATCGCACGCAGAAATTCACCGACGTCATGATGCAAGCCCGGCGCCACCCCGATCACGCTGATCAATGGCGCGGCATGACGCACGCCGTACCAAAGCAGCACCCCCATGCCGATGGCCAGCCACAGTGCCTGGCGGAAAACCGCCCCCACCTCGCGACGGCGCCCGGCGCCATCCAGCTGCGACACTGATGGTGGCACCGCCATCATCATGCCGATGCCGCTGACGATCGCCAGCGCCCAGATACTGGTGCCCACCGCCACCGCACCCAGCACATGCGCACTGAAATGCCCCGCCAGCACCGCGTCGACCACATTGCTGCCGATCGCCGCGAGTTGTGCAGCGATCAAGGGCAGCGCAAGGCGAATGGTGGCGCCGACCTCAGGCGCCACCCTGGCGCGATCGATGCGAAATGAATTCATAAGCTGAGGACTCCAGGGCACCGCATTCTACAGACCCCGGGGAACGGGGAACGGGGAACGGGGAACGGGGAACGGGGAACGGGGAACGGGGAAAAGCGTAAAAAGCAGAGGCGACAAAAAAATCAAGAAAAAGCAAAGAAAGATCAAAAGGGAACGCGGCGCTTCAACGTTCCTCGAACTTCAGGCTCCCCATCCCCCGTTCCCTGCTCTAACTCTGCCACCTCGTGCTAATTCCCTGACTCAAGCCCCTCCCTGCCAGCCCAGCCGTTATGCCAAGATCGCGCCCTTCGGGGGTTGGAAAAAAACAATGAAAGAACTGATCAGCGCCAGCGATTTATGCTGCGCGAACTGCAGTGTGGTGATGCAGGGAGAGTTTTGTCATCACTGCGGCCAGTCGATCCACAGCGTGCTCAAGCCGGTGCACGGCATCGTCGAAGACGCACTGGAAATGGTGCTGCACCTGGATGGCCGCGTGGTGCACACGGTGCCGCCGCTGTTCGTGCAACCAGGCTTTTTGACGCTGGAGTATTTCTCCGGCCGCCGGGTGCGCTATGTGACGCCCTTTCGGCTGATGTTCATCCTGTGCCTGCTGGCTTTCTTTGTCGGCCACATGGCCTTGGACCAGGTTTCCAGCGGGGTCGAGAACATCGGCAACATCTCGGTAGGCCAGGGGGGAAACACCTTTGCCGAGGCGACCACTCCGACCCAAGTGCGCCGAGCCCTGAAAGCGCAATTGGCCGGTATCGAGGTGGCGCGCCAGACTGGCGTCACCGCGGGCATGGACATTGCCGAGCGCAGCTTGCGCAAACAGGCCGCGGAACGCCTGATCGCCTTGGGCGAGGCCCCGCCAGCAAGCGCCTCGACCGCCACCCCAGCCCATGCCGGTTCCAGCGCCACGGATGACCATGCGTCAGCCAAGGAGCAAATCGACCAAGAGCAGAATTCGTCCGATGACGACGACTTGCTCACGCACCACAGCAAGGTTTCGATCTCCTGGCTGCCAGATTTCGTCAACGCCAAGCTGACACGCGGAGCGGATCATATAGCGGCCAATGTGCGTGCGCTTAAGGTTCCCGGCAATACACGGACTGAAGCCATCGAGCGCCTGAAGGCAGGCACCTTCGCAGTGCTGCCCATGACCATGTTCGTGCTGATGCCGATATTCGCCTTCTTGCTGAAGGTGGTTTATCTGTTCCGGCGCCGGCTATATATGGAGCACCTGATCGTGGCCCTGCACAGCCACGCCTTTTTGTTTCTCAACCTGCTGCTCATATCGCTGGCCAGCATGCTGGGCGTCTGGCTGGTGCCGCACGCCGCCTGGCTGGCTGCGCCGCTACACTGGATCGAGGCCGGACTGATCCTCTGGGGCATGGTCTATCTGCTGCTGATGCAAAAGCGGATTTATCGCCAAGGCTGGTTCATGACCGTGCTGAAATATTTTTTCGTCGGCTGGTGCTATCTCTGGCTGCTGGGGTTTGCCTTGATCATCGCCGTGGCCTTCGGCGCCGCGCACTATTGATGCCCGATCTGAGACCTGTATCGAGCCGCCCCATGACCGCCCCTCGGCCGTCCGGCCGGGGCGGTTGATTGCCAGACCAGTTAAGGATTCGTCTGCGTATGGTGAAGCAGTTGTCGGTGCGGCTTTTCGTCACATACGAATCCTCCGAATCAGGGTTTTTCACAGCGTCGTAAAACTGTCAAGAGTTCTATCGACTTCATGGCAGTGAGATGAACGCCAGCCCAGCGCCAATTGTAAGATGCTGAAATAAAAGACTATTTCTGCATGGCTAAAACTTGAACACGGCGTCGAAAAAGCCGTTCTTATGCGCCTAAAGGCACCCCCTCCAAGCTGCATCCACAGACTTATCCACAGGCTCTGTGGATAAACGAAAAAGCGCCCTAGCTAGAGTCACTTACCTATGACTCCTAGATGACAGAGCAGCAAGCGGCCGCAAGCGCGCCTGTGACGGACCATTCGTCGCCGCATGCCGCTTCGCGCGCTTTGCATGCTTGACCCCTCTGGACATTTCGTTGCGCGGTTACACTGCGTATCCATGCCCGCCGTACTCCGCATCGCTCTCCCCGTACCGTTACCGACGCTGTTCGACTATTTGCCGCCCGCGGCAGGTGAGTGCCGTGCGGGTAGTCGCGTCTTGGTGCCGTTCGGCCGCCACAAGATGGTCGGCATCGTGGTCGCCACCGAGGTGGAAGCCAGCGTCGGCGGCAGCCGGCTCAAGCGCGTACTACGCCTGCTCGATGACACCCCGCTGCTCGACCCCGAGCTGATGAAAACGCTGGCCTGGGCCGCCGATTACTGGTTGGGCGCACCCGGCGAGGCGTACGCCAACGCGTTGCCGCTGGCGCTGCGTGAAGACAAACCGCTACCTGCCACCGGTGAGGAAATCTGGACCCTGACCATCGCCGGGCAAAGTGCCCGTGACGCCAACAGCCGCCGCGGCAGCAGCAAATTGCTGCTGGATATCCTGGCCACCGGTCCGCTCGCTGCCGGTGAGCTGGATGTGCACTTGCCGAGCTGGCGAGCTGCCGCTCGTCGCTTGGCCGGCGCCGGGCTGATCGAACGGGGCGAACGCATCGCCGCGTTCGATCACCATCTGGTTGCGCCCTGGCCGCTCACCGAAGAACAGCAGCACGCCGTCACCGACATCACTGCCAGCCTTGGCAGCTTCCAGCCATTCCTGCTGGATGGCGTCACCGGCAGCGGCAAAACCGAGGTATATCTCGCCCTGATCGAACAGGTGCTGGCCCAGGGCAAGCAGGCGCTGCTGCTGGTACCGGAAATCGGCCTGGCGCCGCAGACCATGCGCCGTCTGCGCGAGCGCCTTGGCGTGGCGATTGAGGTGCTGCACTCCAACCTGGCCGAGGGCGATCGCGCCCGCGCCTGGCTACGCGCCCGCTCAGGCGAGGCCAAGGTGATACTCGGCACACGTTCGGCGGTGTTCACGCCCTTGCCGCATGCCGGCATCATCATCGTCGACGAAGAACACGACGGTGCTTACAAACAGCAAGATGGCTTTCGCTATCACGCGCGTGACCTGGCTCTGCTGCGCGCCCGCGCTTTGAGCGTGCCGGTGCTGCTTGGCTCGGCCACCCCGTCGCTGGAGTCACTGGCTAACGTCGAGGCGGGCCGCTATCGCTCGCTGCATTTGCGCGCACGGCCCGGGGCGATCCGGCCGCCGCAAGTGCAAATCATCGACATGCGTGCGCAACGGCTGGAGCACGGCCTGTCGCCAGCCTTGCTCAGCGCCGTCGGCGACACCGTAGCGCGCGGCGAGCAGGTGCTGGTGTTCCGCAATCGCCGCGGCTATGCACCGGTGTTGCTCTGCCATAGCTGCGGCTGGCATGCCGAATGCCCGCGCTGCGAACATCCGATGACCTTGCATGCCGCGCGCCGCCAGCTGATCTGCCATCACTGCGATTATCAAACGCGGGTGCCGGAAACCTGCCCGACCTGCAACGCCCCCGATCTAAAACCACAGGGACAAGGTACCGAACGCCTGGAAGAGGCGCTGGTCGCACAATTCCCCCATGTGCCGGTACTACGTATCGATCGCGAAACCACCCGGCGACGCTACGCTTTCGAGCAATTGCTGGAAGGGCTGCGCGCCGATGCGCCGGCGATTCTGGTCGGCACGCAGATGCTGGCCAAAGGCCATGACCTGCCCAACCTCACCCTGGTCACCATTGTCGGGGTGGACGAGGGCTTGCTCAGTGTCGATTTCCGCGCCAGCGAACGGCTGGCGCAATTGGTGGTACAGGTCGCCGGCCGCGCCGGCCGCGCCCGCAAGCCGGGCCGGGTGCTGCTGCAAACCCATCACCCCGAACACCCTTTGCTGCGCGGTCTGCTGGCCCAGGGTTATGCGGCCGCCGCGAAAGAACTGCTGACCGAGCGGCGCTTGTCGCAGTTGCCGCCGTATAGCCATCAAGTGCTGCTACGCGCCGAAGCCCATCAGCGTCCGCACGTCGATACCTTTCTGGCTGAAGCGTATGCCGCATTGAATGCCGATCAGCTGCAAATCGCCGGACCGATGCCGGCACCGATGCCCTTGCGGGCCGGCCGCTATCGCGGTCAGTTGTTGATCGAGGCCCCTAGCCGCGGCCTGCTGCACGCAGCCTTGCGCCCGTGGCAGCGCCTGCTTGCCGCGATGCCATCGGCACGGCGCGTGCGCTGGTCGCTGGATGTGGACCCGATCGATTTGTACTGATGCGCGGCGTCTTTGTGAGTACCTATTCGCCCACCCACCCCCATATTGAACAAAGCCCCTATTCCCCCTATGAGGCAATCACATGGCAGTCCCCGACACACGCCCATCTGATTTCGTTCCGTCCAATCCCCTACCGCTCGATCCAACCCCCACTGATTCCATAAAGCCTGACTCGGTAAGGCCTGAGTCGATCAAACATGTGGTGATTCTCGGCGGCGGTTTCGGTGGCCTTGCCGCCGCCAGCCAGCTCGCCAACGCCAATGTGCGCATCACCGTCATCGACCGGCGTAACCATCACGTATTCCAGCCATTGCTTTATCAGGTAGCCACGGCGGGACTCTCCTCGCCCTCGATCGCCGCACCGCTGCGGCAAATTCTGCGCAAGCAAAGCAATGCCACTGTCTTGCTCGATGAAGCGCTCGATGTGGATTGCAGCCAGCGTCGCGTCAAGCTCGCCAACGGCACACTCGACTACGACTTCCTGATCGTCGCCACCGGCGCTACTCACGCTTACTTCGGCCATGACGACTGGGCACGCTATGCGCCTGGCCTGAAAACCATGGATGACGCCTTCACCATTCGTCGCCGCGTCCTGCTGGCGTTTGAACATGCCGAGCGCGAGGACGATCCGGCGCGTCGCCAGGCCTGGCTCAACTTCGTCATCGTCGGAGGCGGCGCCACTGGCGTGGAACTGGCCGGCGCCCTGGCCGAAATCGCGCGGCACACCTTGCCGCGCGAGTTTCGCCGTTGCGATCCGCGCCAGGCCAATGTGTTATTGGCCGAGGCCGGCCCACGCCTGCTGCCAGGCTTCGATCCCAGCCTGTCGGCCAAGGCCCAGCACCAGTTGGAACGGCTAGGCGTACAGGTGCGTACCGGCACCGCCGTTACCGCGATCGACGAGACGGGTGTGATGTTGGGCGAACAGCCGTTGATCGCACGCACCGTGCTGTGGGCCGCCGGAGTCGCTGCCTCGCCGCTGGGCCGTTTGCTTGGCGCACCGGTGGATCGCGCCGGCCGGGTACAGGTCAATGCCGATCTCAGCCTGCCCGAGCATCCCGAGGTCTTTGTGATTGGCGATCTTGCCAATGTGACGCAGGACAACGGCAAACCGGTACCCGGCGTGGCTCCTGCAGCCAAGCAAATGGGGCGGCATGCCGCGCTGTGCATCGATGCACGCCTAGGCGGCGACAACCGTCCACAAGCCTTTCGCTACCGTGATGACGGCGCACTGGCAACCATTGGCCGGATGGCCGCGGTGGCGCAGTTCGGCCGGGTGAAAATCTCCGGTGTGGTGGCGTGGTGGGTCTGGCTGGTCGCCCACGTCTACTTCCTGATCGGTTTTCGCAATCGCCTGGTGGTGTTGCTCGACTGGGCCTGGGCGTACTGGACCTATCAACGCCATGCGCGCATCGTCACCGGTTCGGACGATGCCAAAAATAGGCGTTTGCCCAATGATCCCTAGCCCGCTGACCTATACCGGCGACAATAGCGCGCGATAAGCCCCACTCTGACGGAATCCGACATGTCTACCCAACTCGAACAACTGCGCCAATACACCACCGTGGTCGCCGACACTGGCGACATTGAAGCGATCGCCCGTTACAAGCCGGTCGATGCCACCACCAATCCCTCGCTGCTGCTGAAAGCCGCCGAACTGCCAGCCTATGCCCCGTTGATCGACGAAGCCGTCGCCTGGGCCAAGAGCAAGGCAAGAACCAAAGACGAGTACCTGGCCAACGCCACCGACAAGCTCGCCGTCAGCATCGGTAAGAAAATCATCGGGCTGGTGCCCGGTCGTGTGTCCACTGAAGTGGACGCTCGCTTGTCGTTCGATACCTCGGCCACCATCGCCAAGGCCGAGCGACTGATTGCGATGTACGACGAGATCGGCGTGCCACGCGAGCGCATCCTGATCAAGATCGCCTCGACCTGGGAAGGCATTCGCGCCGCCGAGCAGTTGGAGCGCAGCGGCATCCAATGCAATCTCACCTTGCTGTTCTCGTTTGAACAGGCGGTGGCCTGCGCCGAAGCGGGCGTGTTCCTGATCTCGCCCTTCGTCGGCCGCATCATGGATTGGTATGTCGCCAACACCGCGACCAAGTCGTATGCGCCCAGCGATGACCCCGGCGTGCAATCGGTACGCCGTATCTATAGCTGGTATAAACAGCATGGCTACAACACCGTGGTGATGGGCGCCAGCTTCCGCAATATCGGTCAGATCCAGGCACTCGCTGGCTGCGACCGCCTCACCATCAGCCCTGATTTGCTGGAAAAGCTCGAAGCCGAGAACGGCGCGTTGCCACGCGCGCTGCAAGACAACGGCGAGCGCCAGCCCAAGCCCGCGGCGATCAGCGAAGCGGCCTTCCGCTGGGGCCACAACGAAGATCCCATGGCTACCGACAAACTGGCCGATGGCATTCGCAAGTTCGCTGCCGATCAGCGCAAGCTGGAAACCTTGTTGATGGCGAAGTTCTAAGGCGTCTTCGCCGCCTCCTCCCTGTCGCCGGGGAGGAGGCGATCACCTCAGTGCTTGCTGGCCTGGCCTGCCTGGGCCAACTGTTCGGCGGACCAGCCACCACCCAGCGCACGGATCAACTGCACACTGGCGCGCAGCTGACGTGTTTCCAGATCGAGCAGGCTGCGTTGCGCTTCAAGTGCCGCGGTCTGCGCTTGCACGACATCGAGATAACCCACCGCGCCTTCGCGGTAACGATCCATGGCCAGATCCAGCGAACGCTGCGCGGCCGCCGAGGCATCCTTCTGATCGACCTGCGCCGTGCCGATATGATCGAGCTGGGCAAGATTGTCTTCGACCTGCTGGAACGCACTCAACACCACGCCGCGGTAATGCGCACCGGCTTCTTCAGTGGCCGCCTTGGCCGCCTCGACGCCAGCCTTGCGGCGGCCACCGTCGAACACCGTCAACAGCAACGACGGGCCAATCGCCCAAAAGCGATTCGGCGCCGTAAGCAAGCCCGCGTATTCCGCACTCTGATAGCCACCGAGCGCGCTCAGGTTGACCGACGGAAAGAACGCGGCCCGAGCCACCCCGATACGCGCATTGGCCGCCGCCGTGCGCCGCTCGGCAGCGGCGATGTCCGGGCGACGCTGCAACAGGGTCGACGGCATGCTGGCCGGGATCGACGGCAACGGGATCACCTTGGTCTCGACCGCCAGCTTGAACTGCGATGCCGACTCACCGACCAAGACCGCGATGGCATGTTCGATCAACTCGCGCGAGGCCAGCGTCTGTGACCACAATGATTTCGCCGACGATAACTGAGTCTGCGCGCGGGCCACATCCAGGCCCGAAGCGATACCGCCGCCGTGCCGGGTCTGGGTCAGCTGCAAGGCCTTTTGATAGGCGTCCATGCTTTGCTGCAGTAACTGGATCTGCTGATCGAGCCCGCGCAGCACAATGTAGTTGTCGGCCAATTGCGCTTGCAGGCTTAGACGGGCCGAAGCCAGATCAGCTGCCGCCGCCAACGCGTCGTCCTTGCCGGCCGTCACGGTGTTGCGCACCCGGCCCCACAGGTCCAGCTCGTAGTCGACTTCGGCGCCCAGCGTGTAGGAGTCATAGATCGCGGGCGAGGTCGCGCCGCGCAATGGCTTGGTATCGGATTCGCGATCGCGTTGCCCATTGCCATTGGCACTGATTTGCGGAAACAGCCCGGCACGCGCCTGCGCACTGAACGCCTGCGCCTGCTGGTAGTGCGCCAGTGCAGCGGCAAGGTCGGCGTTATTGGCCAGCAAACGCTGCTGCAATTGATCCAGCTGCGTATCGCTATACAACGACCACCAGCCGTCGCGCGGCAATTGATCGGCGGGCTGCGCCGGCACCCAGGTCTTGTCCAGCGCGGAACCGTGTTGCTGATACTGGTCCGCCAGCGGCACCTTGGGCGCCTGATAAGTCGGCGCCAACGAGCAGCCGCCAAGACCCAGGCCGATGGCAAGCAGCAAGGCGAATTCAGGCTTTCTCATGGGACTTGCCCGTTGCTTCGTTCTTGGCGGTCTGTACATGGTCTCCATCGACCAGGCCATCCGGCGGACTATCGATAACGCGATCGGCCGCACCGACGCCCGAACCCACTTCAACCGTTTTACCGTAATCGCGAGTGATGGTGACGGTCTTGAACAGCACGCGATCGTCGCTGCCCAGTGTCGCTACGCGCAGGCCCTTGCCGTCGAACACCAAGGCACTGGCAGGCAGGCGAAGCGCCGCCGCGTCGACCGGCAGTTTCAGGCGCACGCTGGCGTAGCTGCCTGGCAACAATTTGCCTTCGCTGTTATCTACCGCCAGCTGCACCAGGGTGGTACCGGAGCTGGCATTGATCGCCTGCGAGGTGGACTCGACCTTGCCCGCAAAGCTGCGACCGGGATATTCGGGCAAGCTCAGTTCGGCCATGGTGCCCGGGCGAATCGACGGTGCGTAGTTCTGCGGCACCTGGATATACACGCGCAGCTGGCGCACATCGGATACCACGAACAATTCCGGACCGCTGCCGCTGCCGGCATTGATCAAGGCACCCACGTCGGTTTCGCGTGCGGTGACCACACCGTCGAACGGCGCGACGATCCGGGTAAAGCCCTTCATCGCTTCGATCCGGTCGACATTGGCGCGCGACGCCTTGACCATCGCCTGCTTGGCCGTAAGGTCGCCGGTTTTCTCGTCGACTTCCTGCCGCGATACCGAATCGGAACCAAGCATCGACTGCCAGCGCTTTGCGGTGGTGGTGGCCAAGGCGGCATTCGCTTCGGCGCTGGCCAGATCGGCCTTGGCTTGCAGCAATTGCTGATCGAGATCGGGGGTTTCGATTTCCGCCAGCAACTGCCCGCTTTTCACCGGCGCGCCGATATCCACTTTCCAGGATTTCAGATAACCGCTGACGCGAGCGTAGATCGGCGCACGCGCATACGCCTCCAGACGTCCAGGCAACTCCAGCCCGGAGCCGGTGCCGCTGCGCTCGGGCAGCGCCACGTTGACCGTGGGCACGGCCTGCGCTTCGGTCCATTGCTTGAGCTGATGTGCATCGCTGGCGCGGGTGGCGATACCCGCCACCACGATCACCAGGGCCACGATCACGGCGATCGAGGCGGCCAGGCGCAGACGCGGCTTCGAAGGCGGGTTAGGGGAAGAGATGAGTTCAGACGACATGAGCAGGCCCTCCGGTAACAGATGCCGGGGCAGACGCGCGGCCATGCCGCGCATGAATGATGCGGAACACCACGGGAACGAAGAACAACGTCGCCACCGTAGCGAAAATAAGACCACCGATAACAGCACGGCCGAGCGGTGCATTCTGCTCGCCGCCTTCACCCAGCCCCAGCGCCATCGGCGCCATGCCGATAATCATCGCCAGCGCTGTCATCAAGACCGGACGGAAGCGGGTGAAGCCCGCCTCCGAGGCCGCCTTGAGCGCATCGCCATGGGCAGCCAGCCGCTCGCGGGCAAAACTGATCACCAGCACGCTATTGGCCGTAGCCACGCCCATACACATGATGGCGCCGGTCAACGCAGGCACCGACAAGGTCGTATGCGTGGCAAACAACATCCACACGATACCGGCCAGCGCTGCCGGCAAGGCAGTGATGATCACGAACGGATCCGACCACGACTGGAAATTCACCACGATCAGGAAGTAGATCAACACGACGGCGCCGAGCAAACCGAACAGCAGGCCGGAGAACGCCGTGTTCATCGTCTGCACCTGGCCGATCAGGTTGGCCGTGGCACCCTTGGGCAGGTTCTTGGCAGTGTCCTGCAGAATCTGCTGGATCTCCTTGGCTACCGCGTCCAGATCGCGGCCCTGGGTGGTCGCGTAAATCTGCACCATCGGCTGAATGTCGTACTGCGAAACAACGGCATTCGAACTGGCGCGATTGATCTGCGCGATACCGCCAAGCACCTGTGCCGATTTGGAACCCGGTGCGCTGATCGGCAGATTCTGCAAGGCCGCCAACGTATCGACCGTGTATTGCGGGGTCTGCATCACGATGGAGTACGACACGCCATTCTGCGGATTGAGCCAGAACGTCGGCGCGACCTGACTGGAGCCGGCCAGGTTCACCACCATGCTATTGGTCACATCGCGTTCGGACACCCCGACGTATTGAGCCCGCGTGCGATCGACATCCACGTTGAATTGCGGGTTGGCCTGCGACTGCTGAATACGTGCATCGGCAATACCCGGAATCAGCTTGATCCGCCGTAGCACTTGGTTGGCGTAATCGAAGTTGGCGCTGAGGTTGGGACCGCGAATCTGCAAGTTGATCGGCGCCGGCGAACCGAAGTTGAGAATCTGACTGATGATGTCCGCCGGTGGGAACGAGAACGTCACGCCGGGGAACTGCCGCGGCAGCTCTTCGCGCAAGCGGCGCACATGCTCGTCGGTGGGGCGATGGCCTTCCTTCAGGGCAATCTGGATGTCGCCATCCTGCGCACCCATCAAGCCGGTGTTGTTATAGGTGGTGTTGATACCGCTGATCGGCATGCCGATGTTATCGGCAATCGTCGCCAGTTGATCGCCGGGAATCAGCCGGTGAACCGCTTGCTCGATATCGGCGAACTGATGCGCGGTCTGCTCGACGCGGGTACCCACCGGCACGCGCACGTGCATCAAGATCTGCCCGCCATCAACGCTGGGGAAAAAGTTGCGGCCAAGAAACGGTACCAGCGCAAACGACAACAGCACGCAAACCATGAAGCCGATGACAAACTTGCGCTGGCTACCCAGGGCAAGGTCGAGCAAGCTGTGATAGCCAGCGCGGAAACGTTCGAAACGAGCCTCGAAGCCGCGCTGGAAGCGCACTAGCGGATTGCGCGACGGCGGCAGCGTGGCATTGCTGCCGTGCTCGTCGGTATGTGCCGCATGCGGCTTGAGCAAATACTTGGCCATCGTCGGCACCAGGGTGCGCGACAGCAGGAACGAGCAAATCATCGCGAACATCACCGCTTCGGCCATCGGCACGAAGAGGAAGCGCGCTACGCCTTCAAGGAAGAACATCGGCACGAACACGATACAGATACACAGCAGCGAGACGAAGGCCGGGGTCACGATTTGCTGAGCGCCATCCATGATGGCCGTTTCGACATCCTTGCCGTGTTCGAGATGCCAGTTGATGTTTTCGATGGTCACCGTGCCATCGTCGACCAGGATGCCGACGGCCAGGGCGAGTCCACCGAGCGTCATCAGGTTTAGTGTTTCGCCAAACAGCGCGAGCAGGATGATCGAGCCGAGAATCGCCAGCGGGATCGACACCGCGATAATCACCGTCGATCGCCAGCTGCCAAGGAACAACAGAATCATCAAGCTGGTCAGCGCGGCGGCGATGGCGCCTTCGCGTACCACACCGGCAATCGCCGCACGCACGAACACCGATTGATCGCCGATCGGCGCGATGTTCAACGTGTCGGGCAACACGTTTTTCATCTCGGCGACTTTCTTCTTGACGTTGGCCACGATGTCCAGCGTGGACACCGAGCCGTTCTTGAGCACGCTCATCAGCGCCGAGCGGCTGCCGTCCACGTGCACGATATTGGTCTGCGGCGGGTTGCCGTCGTGCACGTGCGCGACGTCGCGGATATAAACCATCGCGCCGTTCACGCTCTTGATCGGCAGATCGCCTAGCGCCTCGATTTGCGACGGCGCGTTGTTGAGCTGGATGGTGTATTCGAAATCACCGATCTTTTGTGTGCCGACCGGAATGATCAGGTTCTGCGCCGCCAGCGCATTGGCGACGTCTTGCCCGGATAGTCCGCGCGCCTGCATTGCGGCGGAGTCGAGATCGATTTGCACCTGCCGCGTCTTGCCGCCGTAGGGATACGGTATCGACGCGCCCGGCACCGTCACCAGGCGAGTACGGATCACGTTGAGGCCGAGATCAGCGAGGTTCTGTTCGGTCAGCCCCTTGCCTGACAGCGCCAGCTGGATGATCGGCACCGTCGACGCGTTGTAGTTAAGAATCAGCGGCGGCGTGATGCCTGGCGGCATCTGTTTGAGAATGCCTTGCGAAATCGCGGTGACCTGCGCGTTCGCCGTACTGATATTCACGCCCGGCTGGAAGAAGATCTTCACCACGCCGATGCCGTTGTACGAGTTCGCTTCGATGTGTTCGATATCGTTGACCGTGGTGGTCAACACGCGCTCATACACCGTGGTGATGCGACCGGACATCTGGTCGGGCGGAAGACCGGTGTACTGCCAGATCACCGCAACCACCGGAATCTTGATATCGGGGAAGATATCGACCGGCGTGCGCATGGCGGCCAGCGGACCGATGATCAGCATGAGCAAGGCAAGAACAACAAAGGTATACGGTCGCGAGAGGGCGATCCGGACAAGACCAAGCATGCGGGGGGATTCCGTGCGCGAGTGATGCGGCGCCGCAAATTTTGACACGCCGCAGCATCTTAGCGAGCAGCCGCTTCGATGAAGATATTTTCATCTTGCCGGTGGCCGCCTGGCGCAGACCTGCCTAAGCCGTCTTGATGCCATCCGTCAGCTCGCACAACCCCTGATTTCTATTATGAAAACCAGCAAACAGGCTATGCCGTATCGACGTCTAATTTACAACCGCGTCTGGCCCATAAGTCATGGGTTTTCAAAACTGTATGTCATGAAGGCATAGCGACCACATGCGCATCTGCGCACAACGCATCGACGGCGAAGGTCATCAGCCGAGCTCACGCATCAGGTCGGCTGATAGACCTGCCTGCCAATACCTAGCCACGCTACAGCCATGGCGCAAAGCAGGAACCCGCTCGACAACAGCGCCGCCACATGCAGGCCAGTCACCAGCTCACCCACGGCTCCGGCAACCAGGGCCCCGAAAACCGCCACGCCAATGGCGCCGCCAGCCTGACGGGCAGCATTGAGCACCGCCGAGGCGGTACCGGTGCGCGCTTTATCCACGCTGCCTAGCATCACCGTCGTCATGGCAGGCACGGCCAGCCCCATGCCTAAGGGGATCAGCACAAACGCCGGCAGCATCGCCTGATATGAGCTGTTGTCATCCAGGCTGACCAACAGTAAGAAGCCGAGCGCATCCAGCGCCGCACCGACCACCATGGGTATGCGTGTGCCGAATCGTTCGATCACCCTGCCGCTAATCATATTGCTGATGAAAAAGGTGCCGGTCAGCGGCAAGTAGGCCCAACCAGCCTGCAAGGCCGAGTAATGACGCGCATGCTGCAGATACAGGCTAAGTATGAAAATGATCCCGTAATAGGTGAAGTTCATTGCAATGCCGAACACGATGGCCGGGCTGAAATTCGGCAGTTTGAAGAACGCCAGCGGCAACATCGCTTGAGGACGATGGGCCTGGCTCACCACAAACCCGGTACCACAGACAAAAGCCAACAGCAGGCCGCCCCAGACCAGCGGATGCGTCACACCCAAGGCGCCCCACTCGATCACCGCACCGGTCAATCCGGTCAAGCTCAGGATGGCCAGCACCTGCCCGATCAGATCGAAATGATGACTGGGATCGCGCGGCGTTTCCGGCACCCTCAACGTCATCAACATGCCGATCAGGCACAGCGGCAGATTGACCAGGAAAATACTGCGCCAGCCGAACGACTCGAGCAGAAGACCGCCAACGACCGGGCCCGCGGCAATCGAAATACCGCCTGCCGCTGTCCAGGTCGCGACAGCACGTGCGCGCAAGCGCAAATCATCCCCGCAGGCATGATTGAGCATCGCCAGCGACGGCGGCACCATCAGAGCCACCGCCGCACCCTGGACAGCGCGCGAGGCAATCAGCTGCATCTGTGATTGCGCCGCGCCACAGGCCAGCGAAGCCAGCGCAAAGCCGGCCAGACCGAGCAGATAGGTACGCCGCGCGCCAAGCCGGTCACTCATCACCCCTGCGAGCAACAACAAGACCGAGAACACCAGCACGTAAGCATCCACGACCCATTGCAGCCCGGCCAGGCTCATGTGCAGCTCGCTGGCAAGACGCGGCAGCGCCACGTTGACGATGGTGACGTCGAGCTGACCGACAGCAAAGCCAAAGCTGGCCGCAATCGTGGTCCAGGTAGGCGATGCGGTGGATGTGAGCGCGGGACGCATGGCGCTCAGAC
>NZ_JAPDPE010000087.1 GCF_026283955.1 Dyella silvatica
GTAGGGGAGGGTTGGGGAGGGGTCAGCCTTGCCACTAGCCCCAACCCCCTCCCAGCCTCCCCCTACAAGTAGGGGGAGGGGCAAAAGCAGCAAGTCAGAAAATCAACGCGAACACCGCACGCCGCTCTTGATGCTGCCGTTGCTCTCCTCTTGCTCTCGCTTTTGACCTCCGGGGCCCCTGTGCGTCGGTGAGGGTTGGACGATCAGGCCCACAGGGGCATCGACACGGATGTCGATGCCTTTTCGCCAAGGCAGGAGCCCTGTCGGCCGTATCGTCTAAGAGCAGCCCAGCCAACCCTCACGCACCCGAAGGGCGACAAGCGGGGATGGCCTTCTCCGTTGGTTACTTTCTCTTACTCCGGGCATCCATGCCCTCCGCCCTTCGGGCCAGCTTCGCTGTTCGCACCCGCTCCTGCGGATGCGTGGCCACGCAAGAGAAAGTGACTCGCCCTCCGGCAGGAGGGCGAAAGCCCGCGGCAGGCGCCCCCATCACCACACCACTCCAAAACCGCGAACGCCCAAATTTCCGCAAACGAAAAAGCGCAGCAAAAACCTTAAACCCGCTCAATCGCCACCGCCGTAGCCTCCCCTCCCCCATTACACAACGCCGCCACCCCACGCCGTAAATCGTACCGCTCCAACGCATGCAACAACGTCACCAGAATGCGCGCCCCGGTCGCGCCAATCGGATGCCCCAATGCACAAGCCCCACCATGAATATTCAAGCGCTCATGGCCAATCTGCAGATCTCGCATCGCCGCCATCGCCACCACCGCAAAAGCCTCATTGATCTCAAACAGATCGACCTCAGCCACGCCCCAGCCCACCTTGTCCAGCAGCTTGCGAATCGCCGGCGCCGGCGCCGTGGTGAACCAGGCCGGATCCTGACTATGCGTCGCCACGCCACGGATCTTTGCCAGCATCGGCAAGCCCTCGCGCTCGGCTATCGAACGGCGGGTGAGTAACAGGGCCGCCGCGCCATCGGCATTGGCCGAAGCACTGGCTGCGGTAATGCTGCCATCGGGGCGAAACGCCGGGCGCAACGCAGGTACTTTTTCTGGACTCACTTTGCGCGGATGTTCGTCCGTGGCAACCGTCAGCGAGCCGCCTTTGACCGCGATTTCCAACGGTTCGATTTCCGCCGCAAAAGCACCGCTCTCCTGGGCCGCGCGTGCACGGCGCAGGGTTTCCATCGCGTAGGCATCCTGGGCGTCGCGATCGAATCCATAAGCGGTCGCCGTGGCTTCACCGAAATCGCCCATGGCGCGACCGCCCTCGTAGGCATCCTCCAAACCGTCCAGGAGCATGTGATCGAGAACGCGTTGGTGGCCGCTGCGATAACCCTCGCGCGCACCCGCCAGTAAATAAGGCGCGCGCGACATGCTCTCCATGCCGCCAGCCAATACCTGCTGCACCGAACCGGCGATAAGAGCGTCGTGCGCCAGCATCACCGCTTTCAAGCCGGAGCTGCAGACCTTATTCACCGTGGTGGCACCGACCGCATCGGGGATACCCGCCGCGCGCTGCGCCTGACGCGCCGGTGCCTGGCCCTGCCCCGCGCTCAGCACGCAACCGAGCAGCAATTCATCCACTCGCACTGGCGCCAACCCGGCGCGGGCCAGTGCGGCGCGCAACACGCTGGCACCCAAGGCGGGCGCCGACAGCGATGCCAACTCACCCCCAAAACGTCCCAGCGGCGTGCGCACTGCCGCTGCAATAACGACCGGATCATCTACGTGCATGCTGAAGCCTCGCTGTGATGGTGCCCAGGCCGATGCCGGGCCATTAAATGACGATCATCATATTAGATGATCATCATCATGCAAAAGACTAAGATCCAGCCATTCCATATCGGACCGATCACGCCATGCGTTACGCCAAAGGCCATAAAGAAAGCACTCGTGAAAAGATCGTGCAGGCGGCGTCGCGCCGGTTTCGCCAAGACGGCGCCGAAGGGGTTGGCGTCGCCGCGCTGATGGCCGAAGCCGGCCTGACCCATGGCGGCTTTTACAGCCATTTCGAATCGAAGGAGGCGCTGCTGTCGGCCAGCATCGAAGAAGGCATGACGCAATCGCTGGATGAATTGATCCAGCTGGCCAAACGCTACGGCGACGATGTCACGGCGCTGGCCCGCGCCTATCTGCACCCCAGGCATCGGGATCATCCTGAAAAAGGCTGTGCCGCCGCCGCGCTGGCGCCTGAGCTGGCGCGGCACTCGGCAACCACTCGCGCCGCATTTACCGCGCGCCTGCAGGCCTTGTTCAAGCTGATCGAAGAACGGCTGCCAGCCACTTTATCGGCCGCCCAGCGGCGCGAGCGCTCGATGGCGATATTCGCCACCTTGATGGGCACCCTCCAAATGGCTCGCGCGGTAGACGATAAGGGCTTATCGGAGCGCATTCTGCAAAGCGGCATTCATGCCGCGACGGCGCTGGCCCAGGGCTAAGCGCCGAATGCGGCCCCAAGCACACTCCTATTCAGTGCCGCAAGCGTAAAAACGGGCATAATACCCGGCGCTACATCATCTTCATACAGGGAATAAAGAGATGCGATTGACGACGCGATACCTCGCTCTGGGCATCGCCGGCGTACTGCTGGCAGCCTGCGGACACAAAGACAAGGACGCCCCGTTGGCTTTCGTACCGGCAGATACGCCGTACGTGGTCGCCAACCTCGACGTTCTGGATGACAACACCCGCTCCGCCATGCTCGCCCAGGCCGATGCGCAGCTGCCCGCCCAAGTGGCTCAGCTGAAAGCCGCCGCCGATAACATGGCCGCCAAGGACGCCGACAACGCCCGCTTGCTGCGCGCCTTTGTCGCCGAGCTTGATGGCAAAACCATCGAAACCTTCGCCCAGAACACCGGCCTCAATATCAAGGGTCGTTCGGCGATTTACGGCTTGGGCCTGGCCCCGGTGGTGCGCTTCGAGCTGACCGACGACAAAGCGTTCGACGCCTTCATCGGCCGCCTCGAAACCGCCTACGGCAAGAAGTTCGACACCGCCACGATAGACGGCCAAAACTACCGCAAGCATGCGTCGACGCAGTCGGGCACGCAGGTGATTATCGCCATCGTCGGCAAGCAGGCCGTGGCCGCGCTGCTCGCTGCCGATGCACCGCAGCCGCTGCTGCGCCAGGCTCTTGGCCTGGATCGTCCGGCCAAGAATATTCAGGACGATGGCCGTCTCGACAAGCTGGCCAAGGACAAGGGCTACCAGCCCTGGGCCGTGGGCCAGATCGACTTGACCCGCGCACTGCCCCTGGCCGCCAGCGGCAAAGATCCGTTCTTCAGCGCCCTGCATAAGGCCCACGCCGAAGCCGAATCGGCCAAGACCGGCGAGCCGGTCGCCAACCAATTGCAGATTCCGCCCAGCTGCGAAAGCGATGCCACGCGCATTGCCGCCCGCGTGCCGGGCGTCAGCTTCGGCTACACCAAGCTCGATGCCAAGCACCAGGACATCCGCCTGGATGTCGCGCTGGCGCAGGACATCAGCAAGGCCTTTGCCGGCCTGAAGATCGAGCTGCCGGGTCTGGGCGCACCGGGCACCTCGCCGTTCGACATGAGCCTGGCGATTCCGATGGCGCAACTGCGCACGTTCTGGGAAGCGCAGGCGGCGGCGGTTGCCGCTCAGCCGTTCACCTGCCCGACCATGGTCGACCTCAACGAGGGCTTTACCAAGGTCGGCGAGCTGGCACAGAAAGCCGCGATACCGCCGTTTGGTGACCTCAGTGGCTTGCGCATCGCCCTCGACACATTCGAGCCCGCTGCCGAAAACAGCATGCCGAAGTTCAGCGGCCGCGTGATGATCGGCACCGCCAACCCGGCCGCGTTGCTGGCGATGGGTTCGATGGTCTCGCCGACGATGGCGCAGCTGAAGCTCACCAACGATGGCAAGCCGGTCGCCGTGCCAGCCGAATTGTCCGCCCCGCTCGGCGGCCAGCCGGCCTGGCTTGCCATGGGTGATAAAGCCCTGGCCGTGGCCATCGGCCAAGGCGAAGACGGCAAGCTCACCGACATGCTCAAGTCGCCCAATGGCGATGCCGGCCGGATGGCGCGCATGCGTCTTGATGGCCCGATGTACCAGGCCTGGGTCAAGGCCATGGCCGACAAGGCCGAGCAGTACGCAGCCGCTTCTGCGGTCACCGACAACGAAGCCGCCGATGACGACGCCAGCAAGCAGGACGCCGATGCGGAGAAAGCCAAGGCTGCTGCCGTGGCACGCTCCAAGGCGCAGTTCGAGTCCATGCGCGCACAAGCCGAGCGCGTCAAGGAAGTCAGCTCCGAAGTACACGTGGAAGATGCCGGCATGGTCATCAGCAGCCAGACCGAGCTGAAGTAATTCATGCAGCGATGAAACGCGCCGTAAGCCAGCATGTGCTTACCGCACGAGATAAACGGGGCGCCTAGGCGCCCCGTTTTTTTTGGCCCATGGCGAGGCCGAGCGAAGGCCAGCTGAAAGCCGCCCTTCGTATACAGCTAGCCAACCCTCATCACGAGAACGCTTATGCATATGTCAGGCATCTGGTTCGGCACCACCGACTGGTCACAGATCGAGGCTGTCGAACACCCTGGTGAAAGCGGTGCGGCGTATTGGCGTACTCAGAAATTTGGCGCCATCCGCGTGCGGATGATCGAATACACGCCCGGCTACCTCGCCGATCACTGGTGCAGCAAAGGCCATATTTTGTTGTGCCTGGAAGGCGAGCTGCATACCGAGCTTGAGGATGGCCGCAACTTCATACTCACGCCCGGCATGAGTTACCAGGTTGCCGATAACGCCGAGCCGCACCGCTCGTCGACCGCGATCGGCGCCAAGCTATTTGTGGTCGATTAAATCGATGCCCCTCGTACCGCGGTGTATGTCTTGAGCATAAAAAACCCCACTGACATGTCAGCGGGGTTTTTAAGTTTCGACATCCGGCGCCCTTGCGGACACCGGATGAAGTAAGCGTAGCGAAGCTTAGAAGTCGTAACGCGCCGTGAGGCGGAAGTAACGCGGATCGGTGTAATTCAGCTCGCGGCCGTACAACGGATTCACCGTCGTGCGGTTGCTCGAGTAGCGATAGTTGTACATCGTCGCGGTCTGGCGATTCAGCACGTTGATCGCATCGAGCTGCAAGGTCAGCTTGTTATCCATCCAACCCGGCGTGTAGGCCACGTTGAGGTTGAGCTGGTAAGTCCACGGCGTGCTGCCATGCGAACCGCGCGGGGAAATACCGTAGTCCGCCGAAGGTGCCGCATAGCCCGGGGTACCCGGCTTGGTATCCGAACCGGCCAGACCGCAGAACCAATAGGTGGAGCTGTTGTACAGGCCCGCATCCGCCGTGGGGTAATAGCTGGTGCAGTTTTTCGGCCGGCCCGATGCGGCAATCACGGTGGCGCCGAACCGCCATTCCGGGGTGAGCTGGTAGTAGCCGAACGCCTTGATCTGATGCGTGCGGTTGTTCGGCAGCAAACCGTTGGAGCCGACCATCAACTGCGGCAGATCCCAGTCTTGCGTACGCGACACATCGGTCTGGCCGCCGGTACCGGTATCCAGGTCGGAGGCCAGCTGGCCTTCCGTATTGCCGTAGTTGCGTGAGTAGGTGTAACCGATTCGGCCATACCAACGATCGGCAAACGGATGCTCGAGGAACAGATCCAGCGCGTAATATTTGCGCTTCAAATCAGGCAGACCCAGCTGTTCCTTGCTGAAGTAAACCGTCTTCAGGCTACCGTCCGGCTGCAGGAATTCAAACGTATTGCCCTGCCCCGGATTAAAGGTCAGGCAGCGGCCACCGAGTACCGGTGTGCAGGTATCGTCGATCGCACTGACCAGCTTGCGATAGGTCAGCTTGGCACCCCAGTTGTAGTTGCTGGAGATCTGCTGCTCCATACCCAGGATGTATTCGTCCTGGTAATGCATTCCAGATTGCTCGACACGCCGCCATTGGCGCACAGGTATTTGCTGGTTGGGCTCACCGCAATCGGCTTAAGTCCGGTCGGCACGCCACTGATCGGATCGACACCGGTGTAGGTGAAGTACTGATTGGTGATCAACGAACCCGACACGCTGCGCACGGCGGCGTTGTTCGGAATGGCCAGGTGATAGCGGCCGGCATTGGCGAACACTTTCAGGCTGGCGTCGCCGAACACATCCCAGGCCACACCCAGGCGCGGCGCCAACTGATGGCGCTGCTTGATATAGGCATCGCCATTCTTGTTGTAGTTGGTGAACTGCTCATTGCGCAAACCCAGAGAGAGCATCCATTGATCGTTGATCTGCCAGCGATCTTCGATGAACTGCGCGGCCTGCTCGGTTTTTACCCCGGCGCTTTGCGTGTTGTACGCCTTGTTGACGTAGTAACCCTGGGTGCCATAACCGCCGGCTGCCGCCGGCGAACCGATCACCCCGAGGCCGGCGTCGATCGGTGCACCTGCGTTTTTCTGCCAGCCGTAGATCCAGGCGTAATCGCCCGCGTACTTTTTACCGGTATATGACTTGGCGTTCTGCCGGTCGTAGCCGAAGCGCAGGTCGTGTGAGCCGATGCGGTATTCCACATCTAAACGCCAGCCGCTGGTCTTGTCCTTCGAGTCCGGCTGCTGAATGGCCGAAGTGATCGAGGTCTGGCAGCTGTTATAGGCCAGGCCCGGCACCTGCGTCTGCGTGGTGGAAGAAATATACGGGCAGCTCGGGTCGTAACCCGCGGCGGTCTGCACATGCTCGATCGTCTGCGTGCCGTACAACGCCGACACCGTCAGGTCATCAGTGAGATAACCGGTGTACTTGCCGATGTAGAGATCGCCGCCGTCCTTGGTATAGACACCGCCGGTCTTGTTACTGCCGTGGCTGAGGTTGCTGTAGTTGTAGTTGTAGCGATCGGACTGGTATTCCGTTTTATCGGAAACACCGGTGAATTCCAGGATATGGTTATCGGTGATGTTCCAGTCGATCTTGCCGGTCCAGCGCGGGATCTTGTTGCTGAACTGGTTCCAGCCAAAACGCCCTGCCGACGGTGCCGAGTTGGAGAACGACTTGACGTCGCTGCCTTCCTCTTTATTCATTTCGGCATCGAGGTAGAAGAACAAGCGATCTTTGATCAGCGCACCGCTGACATAAGCACCCACCGTGGACTTCCACGACTGGTTCTTGTTGCGGTACTGGTACAGCGTGCCATCGGTCGGCGCCTTGCCGTCAGCGGTCGTCTGCGAGTAAAAGCCGGTGTTCGGGAAATAGTTATTACGTGGGTTGGCACGCAGTGCCTGGGGTTCCCAGATGGTGTAGATGCCACCCTTCAACTCATTACTGCCGCGCTTGGTGACGATATTGATGACGCCACCGGTGGAGCGGCCGAACTCCGCACCGTAGCCGCCGGTCAGCACTTGCTGCTGATCGATCGCATCGAACGGCAGACGGGTGAAACCGATCGAGGTCAGCGGATTGGTCACCGCATAGCCGTTGATGAAATAAGCATTTTCCGATGAAGCCGAGCCACCGAAGCTGGGTGCGGCGCTGTAGCTGGAGTTGGCGACCACGCTGGGCGCCAGCAAGGCTGCGGCAGCCACATCGCGGGCAATCGGCAGCTTGCCCAACTGCTCCGAGGTAAATACGGTGCGCGTATCGACCGATGAAACGTCAATGCTCGGCAGCGCCGAGGCCACCACCGAAACGCCTTCCAGGGTCTTGGTCGCGGTAGCCGCCGGTGCGCCGAACGATACCTCGGTACCGCCGGCAATGCTTACCGTGACGTTGTCGCGCACACCCACTTCAGCGCCATTGTTTTGCAGCGAGACCTGATAGCGGCCCGGTGGCAGTGAAGAGAAACGATAACGGCCGGTGTTATCGACCGGCGCGTTGCGGGTCAGGCCGGTCTCGAGGTTCTTGATGACCACGTTGTTGCCGGTCTGGCCGGCAATCTGGCCGAAGATCGAGCCGGTGATATTGGACTGCGCGATGGCGCTGGTACCGGCAAGTGCGAAGACCACGGCCATGGCTAGGGACGAACGCCCCCATGACCGCTTCATAAAAGCAGTGGAATGACTCACTTATTGACTCCCAATCAACTTGTTTTGGCCGCATGGGCCGCAAAACGGCTCTAAAATGCGGATATGACCAACAACCTGCCTTGGCTTTAGGAGGATGTTTATAGGTACTGGGCCACTTATTCAGCGCACCCTGTGGCGACGAATCACTCCCTCTTGTCGCAGCCCAGCCCCCCGAAGCAGGCGTTTGTATAACGTAAAAAAATGCGCTTTTCAACGGATTCGTAACTTTTCGCGTCCAACCCTGCCGAAAGTCATGCCTGCCCAGCGCGCACGGCCATACCCCCTGGCAGGGCTTTATGGGCAAAAAAATAGCCGCTGACAGGGCAGCGGCTAAGGGGGAGATCCGACGCCTCAGTGCCTCAAGGCAACGGACGTCGGCTGTTGTTGGCGTGGTCGATAGTTCAGCAAGTTCTTAGAAGTCGTAACGTGCAGTAAGCCGCACATAACGCGGATCGGTGTAATTCAATTCGCGCAGATAAAGCGGGTTTGGCGTGTTGCGGCTAGCCGTCTCGTAGCGATAGTTGTAGGCCGTGGCGACCTGGCGGTTCAGCACATTGATGATGTCCATCTGGAAGGTCAGCTTGCGATCCATCCAGCCCGGGGTGTAGGCCACGTTGAGATTGAGCTGGTAACTCCATGGCGCGCTGCCATGCGAACCGCGTGGCGAGAAGGCATAGTCCGCCGCGGGTGCCGCATAACCTGCCGTGCCGGGTGTGGTGCCCGAACCGGACAAGCCGCAGAACCAATACGTCGAACCGCTGTACAAACCTTTATCGGCGGTCGGGTAATGACTGGTGCAATTCTTCGGCCGGCCCGAGGCAAGCAACAGGCTGGCACCGAAGCGCCAATCGTCGGTCATCTGGAAATAGCCGAATGCCTTGATCTGGTGTTTGCGGTGATTCGGCAGCAAGCCGTTGGAGCCCACCATCAACTGCGGCAAGTCCCAATCCTGAGTGGTAGAAACGTCGGCCTGACCACCGGCACCGGTGTCGAGATCCGAGGCCAGCTGGCCTTCCGTATTGCCGTAATTGCGCGAGAACGTGTAATCCACGCGGCCATACCAGCGGTCACCGAACGGATGCTCCATGAAAAGATCCAGCGCGTAGTACTTGCGCTTCAGCCGCGGCATGCCGAGCTGCGCATTGCTATAGGTCACCGATTTAAAACTGCCATCGGCCTGCTCTTCCAGGAACGTATTGGCCACGCCCGGGTTGAACAGAAAGCAGCGGCCGCCCAGCGCCTGGGTGCAGGTGTCGTCGATGGCGCTGCGCAGATTGCGATAGGTCAGCTTGGCACCCCAGTTGAAGTTGGCGTTGATCCGCTGCTCCATACCGGCGATGTACTCGTCCTGGAAATGCGACTTCAGCCCTTGCGCCGCCACGGTGCGCGGGTCCGGTGCGGTACCGCATTCCAGGTTGCTGGAAATGGCGTTGCTGCCGTTGCAGGTGTAGCCCTTGCTCTGATCGACCGCGACCGGCTTGAGCCCGGTCGGTGCGCCGGTCTTCGGATCGACACCGGTGTAGGTGAAGTACTCGCTGGTGTTGAGCGAGCCCGATGCGCCGCGCACCGCGACGTTGTTCGGCATGGCCAGGTGATAACGGCCGGCATTGGCAAACAATTTCAGCGACGCGTCGCCATAGACATCCCAGGCCACGCCGATGCGCGGCGCCAGCTGATTGCGCTGGCGCGCATACGGCTTGCCGGCACCGTTGTAATTGGTGAATTGCTCATTGCGCAGGCCCAGCGAAAGCAGCCAGCGATCAGTGACCTGCCAGCGGTCTTCGATGAACTGCGCCGACTGTTCGGTTTTCACCTGGGCGCGCTGGGTGAGGTAAGCACGCGAAACGAAATACCCCTTGCTACCCAGGCCACCCGCCGATGCCGGCGAGCCGACGCCATGGCTGGCATCGATGCCGACCGTGGCATTCTTCTGCCAGCCGTAGACCCAGGCGTAATCGCCCGGATACTGCGAGCCGGTCAGCGATTCAGCCGTCTGATCGTCCAGGCCCAGGCGAATATCGTGATCGCCCAAGCGGTATTCGACGTCGAGGCGCCAGCCGTGGGTTTTGTCTTTCGAACCCGGCAACAGCAGCGAGCTGCTGGTGGAACTCTGGCAACCGCCGTAGCTCAGGCCCGGCGCCTGGCTTTGCGCATTCGAGCTGATGTAGGGGCATTTCGGATCGTAGCCCCAAGGGGTCTGGATATGCTCAAGCTTCTGCGTGCCATAAAGCGCCGACACGGTCAGGTTGTCGGTGAGGTATCCGGTGTATTTGGCGATATACAGATCGCCGCCGTTCTTGGTGTAGCTACCGCCGTTCTGCGTATTACCGTGCGAGAAATCGCTGTAGTTGAAGTTGTAGCTCGATGCGTCGTACTGGACCTTATCGGAGACACCGGTGAATTCAAGAATATGATTATCGGTGATGTTCCAATCGACTTTGGCCGTCCAGCGCGGAATCTTGTAGCTGTAGTCGTTCCAGCCGATCTTGCCCACGGAAGACGACGAATTGGAGAACGAACTGACGCTGGTACCGTCCTGTTTATTGAGTTCGCCTTCCAGGTAAAAGAACAACCGGTCCTTGATCAACGGGCCACTGACATAGGCGCCATAGGTCGTGTAGGTGTATTGGTTTTTATTGCGATAGAGATACAGCGTGCCATCGGTCGGCGCCTTGCCGTCGGCGGTAGTCTGCGAATAAAAACCGGTCTTCGGAAAGTAGTTGCTGCGCGGATTGGCGCGCAATGCCTCAGGCCGCCAAATCGCGTAGACACCGCCCTTCCATTGATTGCTGCCGCGCTTGGTGACGATATTGATGACGCCACCGGTCGAGCGACCGAACTCAGCACCGTAACCACCGGTAAGCACCTGCTCCTGATCGATCGCATTGAACGGCAGCGTGCTGGCGCCCAACGAAGTCAGCGGATTGGTCACCGCAAAACCGTTGATGTAGTACGCGTTCTCCGACGAGGCCGCACCGCCGAAACTGGGGATATTGCCAAAACCATTGGTGCTGTAACTGGTGTTTTCCACCACCCCCGGCGCCAGCAACGCGGCCGCGCCGACGCCACGCCCGATCGGCAATTTGTTGAGCTGCTCCGAGGTCAGTACGGTGCGCGTATCCACCGATGACACGTCGATCGAAGGCAGCGCCGAAGCCACCACCGAGACACCTTCGAGATTCTTCGCATGGGCCGCCGTAGCAGAGGCGAAAGACACCTCGGTACCGCTGGCAATCGTCACCTCGACGTTGTCGCGCGAACTGATTTCCTTGCCGTCGCTTTGCAGGCTGACCTTGTAGCGGCCCGGCTGCAGCGTGGTGAAGCGATAACGCCCCGAGCCATCCACCGGTACCGAACGCGTAAACCCTGTATCCACGCTTTGAATGACCACCGTCGTGGCGCCGGGCTGGCTGGCGACCTGGCCGAAAATGCTGCCGGTGACATTGGACTGCGCCATCACCGCGGTGCTTGCCAGGCCAAACCCCAAAGCCAGGGCAAGCGCCGTCTGTCGCCACTGCCTCAGGGCAGTCGCTGTTGTAGATGTATGCATTGAAAAACTCTCCCCAAATAAATATTCAGGCGGAAATAGCGCTCACCCCGTGTATCAGTGCTGAGGTCTTCAGCGCTGGGCACGTCGCTTCGGCTGCACAAAATCCAGGCAAAAAGCTCCCCTTCGAACCGAAAGGCCCGAACCGACTGGCATGCGTTTTTCCCCCTGGACCAGACCCCTCTGGCCTAGGAACAGTTGTATCGAAATATCTTTCGTTGCTCTATAGGAAAAATTCGCAAGAACTTAACCAGGGCGAGCGGCCCAGAGAATGGCCCATCCATTTCAGCGGCAACAACCCCGCAACCATGGACGAAGCCTTGGTTTTAGCCATCCCCCGGGCCACAGACACTCAATCGATCTTGTACTCAAACCGCATGGAGATTTCGCGGCCGGTGTAGTTGGCCCCCTGCAAGGTCGAGATGAATTCAAAGCCGCCGGCGTAATAGGGAATGCTGCCGACCTTGTTGAAGATATTGGAAACCACCAGGCCCAGCTTCAGCGTGTCGTTGAAGCGGTAGCCGATGGTCGTGCTGTAAGTGATCCACGGCGGATTGTGGCCGGTGTAGACCACGCACTGCGGGTCGCCCAGGGCCGGGGTGATGCCGTTGGGCAATACTTCACAGCCGCCGTAATGCGGCGATCTCACCTCGCCCGCGCGGTCACCGTATAGGGTCACGTCCCACGGCCCTTGCCTCCAGTTGACGGTGCCGCGCAGCTTGCTGATCACGCGATCATGGCGCGTATTGGTGAGCGGATCGGTAGCCAGTTTCTGCAGCTGGTACAAACGGTTGTTGGTCGCCTCAATGGCAACATTGAATGCGCCCCAGTTTTGCGTCTTGAAGTGATAAGACACCGAGGTGTCGATGCCGCTCACATACAGCTTGTTCTGGTTAACCGGCTGGATATAGACGTCGGTCACCGTACCGCTGGCGTTGCGCTTCACATCGCTGGTAACCAGGCGGCAGTAGTCCGAACCCAAGGGGTGATCCAGATACGGCGCGCCCCCCACGACCAGGCCGGTGCGGCAACCCGCTTCATCCTTCAGCACCGCATCCTGGTCGATATTGTCGATCGCATTGTCGATACCCATATGCCAGTAGTCGGCAGATACCGACAGCCCTTCGACCCATGGCAGATCCCACACGAAGCCGTAAGTCCAGGAGTGACCGGTTTCCGGCAGCAGGTTGCGCCCGCCGGTGGCATGCAAGGTGTAGGAAGACGGGTGCTGCACGGCGTTGCAAGTGGACTGGTTGCCGCTGATGCACTGGTAGTAATCGGAGTAGATGCCGACCGTTTGTTGCGACGGCTGCTTATAGATGTACTGCATGTCCGGTGCGTGGAAATTGGTGCCGTAGCTACCGCGCAACAGCAAGCCATTGAGCGGACGCCATTCAATCGTGCCGCCCCAGGTGCGTGCGACATTCGCGCTGCTGGCATCGTTGTATTTGTCCAGACGGCCAGACAAGGTCGCAGTCAGCGTCGACGACAGCGGTATCCTGAACTCGGTGCCCAGCGAATAACGCATGCGCGTACCGCCGCCGGCGTTGGAGTCCTGGAACGGATCGCTGAAGCTGGCATCGTTACCGCGAGCATCCGGGCTGAGCCGATAGCCTTCGTGATTGGCTTCCATCACGCCGGCGAAACCGACCGGCCCGGCCCAGGTGTTGAACAAATCGCCGGTGACATTCAACGAGGCCTGGTCCATCCAGGACACCGCGTTGTTCTGGCCAACCACCCCAAACGATTGGTACTGCTGCGGCGTAATCGGGTTCCAGAACCGGTTCGTGTTCATGGCGTACACCGGATAGCTGGTGCCGCCCACGTTCGTGGTGCCCTGCTGCGGGCCGAAAAAGAAATTGAACATGCCCAGCTCGTTCAAGCCGGTATAGGTTTCGCGCACGATGTATTTCGAGTGACCGAGGTTTAGATCCCAGTTGAAACGACCGTCCCATACCGTGCCGCGCAGGCCGGTGTGAATATCCCAGTTCTGTTCTTTGTCATGGGTATTGCCGTAGCCGCCCATTTCACCCGCGGTCAGCTGTCGGTAATAGCCGCTGATAACCTGGCCGGTGGTCTGATCGTAGAACGCGCTGGGCACGCCGCCGGCGCCGTACGGATACAGGAAGGGCAGCTGTGTATTGGAGGTGCCGGTGGTATCCCAGAATCCTACCGAACCGTAGGCTTGCAGGCCATTGCCGAAATCGTAGGAGCCGGCCACGTAAGCGTCGCGGTCGTCACGGCCGGGGGTCAGCGTCCAATTGTTGAAGATCGCGTTCTGCGCGCAGTAAGAACCGTTGTCCTGGATCTGGCTCGGATCAATCGCGTTGCCGTTGGTGGCCACCGTCTTCTGATGATACTGACTGAAGCTGCCGCCAAAGCCCGCCTTGCTACACGCCCCTGCCGGCGGCGTCAGATAATTGCCGTTGATGTCGTTCAATGACAGGCCGACGTTCTTGCGGTAGCCGAACAGGCGCGCATTCTGATCCCAGGCGCCGTAACCGGCATCGCCGTCGGAATCGGTATAGGGCCGGTCGCGGCCCCACAACGGCGTGCGATGGCTGCGCTCCAGGTTGTAGACCAGTTGCCAGTGATCGCCGGATTTGCCGCCGACAAAATTGAAGTCGCCGAAATTGCGCCCACCGCGTGTAGCCGTGCCGACCTGCACCTTGATGTCGTCGCCGGAATAGTTTTTCTTCAGGATCACGTTGACGACGCCGGCAATGGCATCGGAGCCGTAAATCGACGAGGCGCCGGAGGCGAGGATTTCGATGCGGTCGATCATCCCGGTGGGAATATTGTTGTAGTTCTGAAAGTTGGTCTTGCCCTTGGCCGGCTGCGGGTAGTCGACCACGCGGTGGCCGTCGATCAGCAGCAGGCTGCGCCCGGAACCCATATTGCGCAGATCGACCTGGCGCGCATTGGTCGAGGTGCTGCCCCAGCTCGCCGGTGTTTCGGTTACGCCGGTTTGGGTCAGCGTGTTCATCAACTCGTAAACCGTGGTGAAGCCCTGTTTTTTGATGTCATCGCCGGTGATCACGGTGACCGGCGTAGGCCCCTCGACTTCCGCACGCGCGATACGCGAGCCGGTCACCACGACTTTTTCCAGGTTGGCGGCTTTCTTGCCTGAAGCGGCTTGCGCAGCGGATGTTGTCTGCGCCGACGAGTCCTGCTGGTTATGAGTGTTGTCCGGCGGCGCGGCCGCCGATTGCGCATAAACGCCAAGCGGCGAAAACAAAGCCATCGCCAAGGCGTTGACGATCGCCCGACGTCGATATGTAGCTTGATGCATCCCCGTGCTCCCCATGATATTGGCCTCCCCAGGCACTCAAGACATCTAATAAATCGACAGCTGTTGGTATGCGTGACTGGGCGCCACCGAGCCGAACATCAGCGGACCAGAATCTCGTCCGCAAACGTCCAGGTGTTACGCCCGTCCAGCTTGGAATGCCGCTGCACCTCTATCCGGATAAAGCGGGTGCTGAGCGGTTGCACGGCGGAAAACGCCACGCGTTGAAGATGCGCCTGCTTATCGAGCCCGACCGGTGTCGGGGTTACCGTTTGCAACGGCGTCCAGTGAACCTGGTCGTCGGAGACCGAAAAGCTCACCTGCGCCGGCAACAGCACCCACGACTCGGCGCGTTGCAACAGCCCGATGCTGATCTCACGCACGGCGGTCGGGCGATGCAGATCGACCGTGATGCGCGGGTCGGTTTCCTCCCAGCCCAGCCACGCGCCGTCCTTGAACTCGTCGCTGCCGAGCACGCCGTCGATCAGCGCGGTCGCGCTGTTCTTGCTATAGCGCGGGCTGGGCGAAGGGTCGAAACTGACGCTGCCGCCGAGCGCAAGATTGGAGCTCAGCTTGAACGTGCGCGGATGTTGGTAAGGCCGTCCCTGCCGGAAAGGCGTTACCCGGATCGTGCCCGGCGCAGCGACATCCAGCACCTCGGTAAAGTAGGGCGAAGCCGCGCTGGGCTCGCTGCCGTCGGTGGTGTAGTGGTTTTGTAAATCGTCGAAGCCGCGTTTCGCATGCAGCTGCCAGCCGTCATGCCGGTCATTGCTCGACATGCTGTACTCGACCAGGTTGCGATCTTCCGGACCGTAGCCGACCTGCCATGCATCCAGTTGCGCATACTGCGCTTGCAGGCGCTGCCGGAAGTCGGCGAAAGCGGCTGCATTCACCGCGCCGCCGCGCCACAGTCGCTCGGCAAAAGCCAACAGTCGCGGATAAAGCATGGCCTCGGCATTCAATGGGTCGGCATGCTCGCTCCATAGTGGCGCCTCGGCCCCGAGTACCCGTTCGCGCTGCGCCGCATATTGAGGATCGCCAAGCGGGTTGACGCGGTAAATAGCTTCAAGCGTCAGCTCCGACAGCGGTGAGTCCAGGTAATACGGGCCGGCATTGACGATGCGGTTGCCGTTGGCCAACGCCTTGCGGCCTTCGGCCTCGCCACGCCAGATTTCAATAACGGCGGAGCGATCCACGCCACCTTCGAGAATCTCATCCCAGCCGATCATGGTCTTGCCCTTGCCGGCAAGATAGGTCTGGATGCGTTTGACGAAGTAGCTCTGCAGGCCTGCCTCGTCCTTGATACCAAGCTTTTGCATCAACGGTGCGCAAGAGCTGCAATCGGCCCAGGCGCCGGCCGGCACTTCATCGCCGCCGATGTGCATATAAGGCGCAGGAAACAAAGGGATCACTTCGTCGAGCACATCCTGCACGAAGGTGAACGCCGCTTCGTCGCCGACGCAGTAAACATGTTTGAACACGCCCCAGCCGTTAGGCACATCGATCGGTTTCTTCGAGCAGGACAGCTGCGGATACGCGGCGACCGCCGCCGAGCTATGCCCTGGCATCTCGATCTCTGGGATCACCATCACGTTGCGCTGGCGTGCGTATTCGACCAGCTCGCGAATCTGATCCTGGGTGTAGTAACCGCCATGGCGACTGCCATCGGGTTCGGTGCGCCATGCGCCAAACTTGGTCAGGTTGGGGTATTTCTTGATCTCGATGCGCCAGCCCTGGTCTTCGGTGAGATGCCAGCGAAACGTGTTGAGCTTGTAATAGCTCATCAGGTCGATCTGCTTTTTGACGAAGGCCAGCGGATAAAAATGCCGCCCCACATCGAGCATATGTCCGCGATAGACAAATGCCGGCGCATCGTCGATCTGCAGCGCCGGGATCGATGCAACGCTCTGGCTGGACGGCTGCCGCGGCATCAGCTGGCGCAGTGTCTGCACGCCCCAGAACAGGCCCTTATCGCTGGAGGCGCTGAGGGTAATGCGTTGCGGCGTCACCGTGAGCCGATAGGCCTCGTCCCCGCGCACGGCAGGATCGATGCGCAATTCAATGCGTGTGCCGTCGCCGGCTTTGGCGTGCTCGGGCAAGCTCACCCCCGCTTGCACCCGGATAGCGTCGCGCAGGAAGCCGGCGATTTCCCTGCCACGCGCATCGGCAGGCGCATCGAGCACCACCTGCTTGTTCAACACAAAGCTTCCTTCGTGCTGTTGCAGATGCTGCGGGTAAGGCAGCAGCGACAATTCGGCGTGAGCGCATGTCGCCCACATCAGCGTGATCGCGCCCAGCCGTGCGCATCTTGGTAAAAACCGTCCTCGCAAAAACGCAATCATCGCTGCAGCTCCGGCAGCTCATCCCAGACCTTGGGGTCTTCGGCACCGAGTACCCACGAGCAAAAACCCTGCAAGTCGTATTGTTTGACAACGTCATAGCGGTCGCGAAAGGCGTGGGCATCGGGCAGGAACACCCATTCGCGCATGTCGTCGCGATAGAAGTAAAACCAGGACTCATGCTCGACCGGGTCCCATTGCAGGGTGGCGCCGTACTGCTTCGCCAACGGTAGCGATTCATCCGCATCGATGTAGCTCGCCGAAATATTCGATGACTCCTTGCCGTCATCCTTGACCGGGCTGCCGGCGAACCAGTGATAACCGTAGAGCGGAATACCCAGCGAGAGCTTGTCCTTGGGCACGACCTTCAGCGCGTACTGCAAATGCCTCATGGTCCATGGCATCCCGGCCACCGGCCCGGGCGTGGTCCAGCGCGTGTGCTGGTCGTAAGTCATCAGGCAAACCAGATCCAGCGATTGCGCCAGCGCCTTCAAGTCGTAAGCGCCACGCCAGTACTCCCACATCCACTTAGAGAACGCACCGGCCCCGGCGTAGCCCGGTGCGTTCGGCACCACCGCCATCGAGAGCTTGAAGCCATGCTTGTGCAACGCGTCGGCGGTTTGCCTGGTCAGCAAGGTCAGTGCATCGCGATCGGTCCAGGCGATGTTTTCGAAATCGAACTGGAATCCAGTAAACCCTTGCAGCGTCGCCTGCTCGATCAACGAGGCGATCATCGCCTTCTTGGCGGTCTCGTTGCCGAGCAGCTGGTGGAACTTCGGGCGATCGCCATTGGCCGACAGGATCGGCATCACCGGCACACGATGTTCTTTGGCGATCTTCAGCACATAAGGGTTTGGCTGTCCGGAGACCAGGCCGTTCTCGTCCACGCTGTACCAGGTGGGAACCAGCACGCCGATCTTGTCGACATGGGCGACAAACGAGTCGATCGATTTCTGCGACTCCATCATGTAGAACATCGCGCTTGGCGCTTTGGCAAACGCCAGCGCCGGCAGCAGCAACAAGCAGGCCAGCAGACGTTTCATCGGGCAGCCTCCGGCGACGAGGCAAGCTCGATGCGCAACACATAGGCGTACTCGCCCACCGGCTTGGCCGGCAGCGTCAGGTGCAGGCCGTCATCCTTTTGTTGCCAGCTGACCGGCTTGCCATCGGCAACCTGCTGCACCGAGCGCACGCCATCGGCAGGCTTGATCGCATGAATAACCGCCTTGCCGTCGGTCGGCCAACCCAGCTCGATCGCGTACAGCTTGCCGTTGCCAGTGGTGAAGCGGAAATCCGCCGCGGTATAGGGTTTGGTCTTGGTGTCCTGGAAGGTGCCGCCGACCGTCTCGGTAGGGCCTTCGCCGAATACCCGCCATGGCTTGCTGCCGTAGATGGCTTCAGCATTCACCTTCAGCCATCCGCCGATCTGCCGCAGCACGTCCTGCGCGCCCTGCGGGATAACCCCGTCGGCACGCGGGCCGATGTTGAGCAACAGATTGCCATTCTTGCTGACCACATCCACCAGCAGATGGATCAGGGTCTGCGGCGACTTGTAGGTGTCGTGCTCGATATAACCCCAGGAGGCCTCGCTGATCGAGGTGTCGGTCTGCCAGTGGGTGGGATGGATGCCGGACAGCTGGCCGCGCTCGACGTCCAGCACACCGGCGCCATCGGCGAACTCGCCGAATTTGTAGTTGACCACCACGCCGCCGCGCGCGGCGTTCTGGCTAAGCGCAGCGCTTTGGTTGTAGTAGTAGGCGAGCATCTTCGGCAGCGAATTGCGGAACGTCGGATGACCGATCCACCAATCGAAGTAGATCAGGTCCGGATGGTAGTCATCGATCAACTCGGTCGTTCGCGCCAGCCAGTCGTCCAGCCACGCCTGCGAAACATAGGTAAAGTCGGACGCAAGATTGTCGCTGTCCGGCCCGCTCATGCGTTGTTGCGCCGGCCCGTAAAACTCGGCATAGCGCGGATCGCTTACATCCGACGCGAACTCGCGGCCGTTACCCATGAACCAGTCGTGTTCCGCACGATGCGAAGACAAACCAAAGTGCATGCCCTGCGCGCGAATCGCCTTGGACAGCTGGCCGATGACGTCGCGTTTGGGCCCCATCTTTACCGCCGTCCAATCCGAAAGCTTGGAGTCGTACATGGCAAAACCGTCGTGGTGCTCGGCGACCGGCACCACATAACGCGCACCGGCTTCGCGAAACAACGCCGCCCAGGCCGCCGGATCGAAATGCTCGGCCTTGAATCTGGGAATGAAGTCTTTGTAGCCGAACTGGCTTTGCGCACCGTAGGTGGCGACGTGATGGGCAAACTCCTTGCTGCCTTGCACATACATATCGCGCGAGTACCACTCGCTGCCGAAGGCCGGCACCGAGTACACGCCCCAGTGGATGAAAATGCCGAATTTGGCGTCGTCGTACCAGCTGGGCGAACGGTACGCCTGCAACGATGCCCAGTCGGCGCGGAACGGACCGGCCGCATCGCCCTTGGCCACTTTTTGCAGCAAGGCCTGACGCTGCGGCTCGAATTTTGCGCTGGCCTGCTGCCAGGCCAGGTCGTTCTGCTGCGGGCTTGGCACTTTCACGGCGGGCGCGTCTGCCTCAGCAGCCGCGAATGCGCTGGTGGCGGCCGCAAACAATGCCACGCCCAACCAATAACGAAGAGGAGTCATGCGAGTCACGGCGTTGCTTCCCGAGATAGAAGAGAAAGTGCTTGGTTCGAGCCGATACGATACGGCGGCGACGGATGGGCGCGATTCATTGCAGCTCGATGCGGTAGGCGTAGGCATGTAGCCCCGCCGGTTGTTTCGGTAGCTTGAGATGCAGGCCGTCCGCCTGCTGATGAAAGTCGATGGCCGCGCCCGTGCTCAACAAAGTCACTCGACGCACTCGCACATCGGCGCCGATGGCATGGATCAACGCCTGCCGATCTAGCGGCCAGCCCAGCTCGATCGCATACAGCCGCCCTGCCGCGCTGGTAAAGCGAAAATCCTGCGCGGTGTACGGCGCGGTCTTGCTGTCCTGCATGGTGCCGGCCGCCACCTGGGTCGGCCCTTCGCCGAATTGCCGCCATGGCCGGGTGCCGTAGATCGCCTCGCCGTTGGCGTGCAGCCAGCGGCCGATAGCCTGCAGGATGTCCTGCGCCGGCAGCGGCATGCTGCCGTCTCCTTTGGGACCGATGTTGAGCAGCAGATTACCGTTTTTACTGACCACGTCGGCCAGCAAATGCACGATCTCGTCGGGTGTCTTGTAGGTATCACCCTCGACATAGCCCCAAGAGGCCTGGCTGATCGAGGTTTCGGTTTGCCAGGGTTGCGCCCGGATGTCCGCCGCCTGCCCGCGTTCGATGTTCAGCGTGGCGCTGCCCGCGCGCATGGCATCGAGCTTGTAGTTCAGCACGGCGCCCTGGCCGCGCGCGGCGGCATCGTTGTAGTAGAACGCGGCGAACTTGGCCAAGGCGCCGCGAAAGCGCGGCTGCCCGACCCACCAGTCGAAGTACATGAGGTCCGGATGGTAGTCCTGCACGATTTCGGCCGAGCGAGCCAGCCAATCGTCGAGGAACGCATCGGAGACCAAGGTCCAGTCGAGCTCCTTGCCGTCTTCGCCCTTGGCGCCTTGCAACGGATGCGCCGGACCGTACAAGGCCGCATAGCGCGGGTCGTTCACATCGGAGTCGAAACGGCGCCCGTATTCGAAGAACCAGTCGTGCTCGGCGCGATGCGACGATAAGCCCAGCCGCATGCCCTCGGCGCGAACCGCCTGCGCGAGCTCGCCGATGACGTCACGATGCGGCCCCATCTTAACCGCGGTCCAGTCGCTCAGCCGCGAGTCGTACATGGCGAATCCGTCGTGATGTTCCGCCACCGGAACGACGTAACGCGCGCCTGCCGCGCGAAACAGCCGTGCCCACTCGCGCGGCGCGAAATGCTCGGCCTTGAAACGCGGAATCAAATCCTTGTAGCCAACCTGCGGCATCGCGCCATAGGTGGCCACCTGATGCTGGTAGTAGTTGGCATACTCGCCCTCGCGCTCGTACATATGGCGTGGATACCACTCGCCCTTGTACGCCGCCACCGAGTACACGCCCCAGTGGATGAAAATGCCGAACTTGGCGTCACGATACCAATCGGGTGTGCGGTAAGCCGCCAATGCTTGCCAGTCCGGCTGGAACGGCCCGTGCCAGGCCAGCGTGTCGACCTGCCCCAGCAGCTGCTGCCGCACGCCGTCGTAGCGGCTGTTGGCCTGCCGCCATTGCTGCTCGATCAGCTGCGCGTCGGGCACGCCGGCAGCGACCGCGCCCGCCAGGGCCAGCAACCCTGCTGCGCAGATCAGGCTGCCGGCGCAGCGAAGTGCTCCGAAGAACCTCCGCTGCGCACGGCATGACGCTTGCTGCTGGATGAAATGTCTCGCCACGAAATCAGTGTTCGATCAGGCTGAGACTGGTTCGATAGTAAGAGTCGCTGGTATAGGGCGACGGTCGCCCGATGTCCAGCGATACCGATACATCCTGTTCCGCGGAAAGATTGCTGACCGGAAAATAATGCGTGGCGATAATCCCCCCCGGACACCAGTTGCGTGGGTTGCCCTGGGTATTGTTCTGGAAAATGCCTGGGTTGCCGTCCGGGCTGTACTGACCCAGATCAGCGCAGTCAACCGCGGTATTGAGGCTGCCTACCTTAGTGCCGTTCACGGTCACGTCCACACTGGTGTTGGAGTACTCCTCACCACCGTCCGATGCGCCGTATGCACCTATCACCAGGGCGATGTCACCGCTATGGTTGGTAACACTCTGGGTCACCGTGCTGGCACTGATCTGGCTGCTGGTTTCGTTGCTGCCCGACAGCATGGTATCGATGTTTCGATCCAGCGCGGTTTCGGTTTGCGACGAGATCAGGCTAAGCGAGTAAGTGAAACCCACCGCCTTGAAATCCGCGCTGAGGTTGCTGTGCGAATCGCAGGGATCGCCGCCATACGGATTGGAACCGCTGCCGATACCGACCCAGATATCGCGGTCGGGATCAGACATGGCGTCGGCGTATGAGGCCAGGTTGCCGTCGTTATAAACGTAAGTGGCCTTGCTGCCCTGCCAGTAATCGCTGAACGGCGTGATGAAATCCTGCAGCGTGATGCGTGGCGTGGTCGCTATCGGCGCCTGGCCTTGCGGCATGCTGATATAGAACACGGTGCCGATACGATCGTAGTTGTCGCATTGCGCATGGTAGGTCACGCGCACGCGCAAATCGTCGCCGAGCAATGTCTTTTCATCGCTGCTGAGCTTGCGCACGAATTCCGTGCCGCGGTTCCACATCAGCACGCCGGTCGGCGGCGTATAACCGACCGGATCGCTGCTGGTATAGATGCCATACATGGGGATCTGGTCGAATACCGCGACCGAACCGCCCGGCTGCGTGCCGCTGCCGCTGACCTGGAATTCGTAGATGCGCGCTGCTTTATCGCTGGTTTGCGTCGGCACGGTGATGTTCAGCCGGGCATAGCGCGCGGTGGTTGCCGCGATCGAGTGGGTACTCGTGCTGGCGCTATTGTTGCTGACCGTGACGACCGTCGACCAGTTGATGCCGTCTTGCGAGAGCTGGATGTTGAAGGCTTTGCTATTGAGGCTGCTGGATTCACCGCCGGCGCCAGCATGGGCGATGACAAAACCGTCGATCGATACCGCGGCGCCCAAGTCCACCTGCAACCACGGCGATGCGACCGCGCTGCAAAACTTGTCGTAGTTGCCCAGGTTCACCGTGCCGTTGACGGCGCGCTCTGGGGTTTCGGTGCTGGCGCAGGGTGCCGATCCGGTGGCCAGCCGGTTGAGTGCCAGGTTGGTATCGGCGGCCACCGCGGAGGCGCTTGCCGCCGATAGCCAGAGCAAGGCCACGGCGAAAACCTGAATACGGTAACGATGCCAAACCGCGATGTGAGCTTCGTGTGCATGCTGCATGACTACACTCTCCAAACAGGTGATTGTTTACCCCCTTGAACATGGCCCGCGCTCCGACGAGGCCGCCTTCTTCAGAGAACCTATAAAAGCTCAGGTTCTCCAGCAGACCGCCTCTGGCGGTCGATAAACCAACTGGCGGCGCCGATCACCCCAAGCTGGCCATGGTCCACTACATAGACCGGGACCCGTTCAAGAAACGGACGCATCACGCCCTTGTCGAGAAAGCGTTCGACAAAAGAACTGGCGCGCATGAATGCGACGATGTGAGACAGAAAGCCGCCAGCCAGGTAAATGCCTCCCGTGGCCTGGTAAAGCATGGCCAGGTCGCCGACGAATGAGCCCAGCCAACCGCAGAACAGGCTTAGCGCCGCTGTTGCCATGACATCGTCGCCACGCAATGC
>NZ_JAPDPE010000088.1 GCF_026283955.1 Dyella silvatica
TCTTCCAGCGCATGCGCACGCTGCGTGTCGCGCGTTATCGCCACCAGCAAGCCTTCGTGCGAACGGGCGGTTTCCGCCACCAGCAAGGCACGGGCCGAGCCATGCGGCGGCGTCCAGTAGCGGCGCTGCTTGGGCGTCGTGGGTAGCGGGGGATGCGGGATCACGCTTGATGGGCTCGGGCTAGACATGTCAACGCTGCGCTGGTGGGCGCAGTTTCAGTCCGCGCCGGGGAAAGCTCATAAGTGTAACGCGATGAGCCCGGCGAACCGGGCTCATCGCATCAGCTATGGCTTGCGCTGCCAAGCAGTGACCCGCTTGCTTTTCATCCCCGCGCCAGCCTTTCGCTCAGGCGTGAGCGCGGGCCGCATCGGACCTTGCTGTCAGAGCTGCAGCGAGATCTGCGCGGTACCTGGTTCGTCGATCGCCAGGCGGCGGGTGAAGCCCAGTTCCTTGCATAGCTGCAGCATCGGGCGGTTTTCCACCAGAACATAGCCCCAGATCTCGGTCAGGCCACGGGCACGACAGTCGTCGACCAGCCGTTGCAATAGCAAGGCACCAAGGCCCAGGCGGGTCCAGTCTTGCTCGATCAGCACCGAAAACTCCGCGCTGCCGGCCGATTCATCGACATAGATGCGGCCAACGCCGCACATTTCGGCCGGCTTGGTCGATTCGTCCATCAGTACATAAGCGGTTTCGATGCTGGGGTCGATGCGGCACAGGCGTTGCGCCATCGGCTCCGGCAGCTCGGACATGGCGTGTAGAAAACGGCGGCGTACGTCTTCGGGCGAAAGGCGATGGAAACAGCGCTTGAGTGCGGCGACATCCGTCGGTCCGATACTGCGCAAATGCAGCTCGCGGCCATCCTCAAAGCGCAGTGGCTCGCCCAGGGATGCGCTGACGGTGGGCGCGTGCGCAAAGCGCACGCTGCTCGGTGGAGGCATGCCCATACGAGTAGCGCCCGAGTCGTAAGGATGGAGTAGGGATGGTTGCGTGTTTAGCATGTTCCATACTTTACCGTATTGTGTGCGACGCAGCATGAACAAGCGCTAGTGAAATTTATGAATATTTAAGCGAGAAAAAACGTGAGCATTTGAGGCTTGGTCAGCCGATGGATGGCCGGCTTGATCCATGGGCTTGCTGTGGCGCTTCTTTAAATATCAAGTAAAAACAATGTCTAATGACATTTTTGAGCTTGGCGCTGGGTGCGCTTTGACCAGCGCTGGATCAAGGCCTGTTGTCGCCACGGCCATGCCTCGGATGGTCGCCAGATCAGCTTTGCGGATGTTGCGAGGCAGCACGCTGATTTACAGGCCTCTCAAGCGATAGGCCGAGGCGCTTCGGCCTTCATCCGGGCTGCCCCGTATCCGGCCAGGGGGATCAGCGGGCAAGATGCTTGAAGGATCACGACACGAGCAGACCGATGGCGGCAAAACAAACAAAGGGCATGACGGTGGCGCAGTTGGATGCGCTTTGCGGGAACTGGCCCGGCGTGACGCGGGACATCAAGTGGGAGACGAATCTGGTCTTCAGTGTTGGTGAGAAAATGTTCGTGGTGATGCCCGCCGATGGCGGTGGGCGCTTGTCGTTCAAAGTCGAAGACGAGCGCTTTTTGGAGCTTACCGATCAGCCGGGCATTATTCCGGCGCCTTATCTGGCGCGTGCGCGCTGGGTGCTGATCGCCGAGCCGCAGCATTTCGATACCGCTGAGCTGGCGTCTTTCATCCGCGCCTCATACGGTTTAGTACGCGCCAAGTTAACCCGAAAATTGCAGGCATCGCTGGGTGCCTGGCCCGCCGAGCCGAGGAGCAAATCGTGAAGCAGCACATTGGCGGTATCACGCTGGTCGTCGCCGATTACGACGAGGCTATTGCCTGGTACACCCGCACACTGAGGTTTGAACTTGTCGAGGACACCGATCTCGGCAGCGGCAAGCGCTGGGTATTGCTGGCGCCGCCGGGAGCGCAAGAAACTCGCCTGCTGCTAGCCAAAGCCAGTGGCGCCGAGCAGCTGGCGCGCATCGGCGATCAAACCGGCGGGCGCGTCTTTCTGTTTCTGCATACCGATGACTTTCAGCGGGACTGGCAATATATGCGTGCGCAAGGCGTGCATTTTCGCGAACAACCCCGCCACGAGCCTTATGGCAGCGTGGCGGTATTTGAAGATCTTTATGGCAATGCCTGGGACTTACTGCAGCTAAAACACTGACCCAGCCTCAGCGCCCTGTGATATCCGCGGGGCGCGTGACTCAGCGAATGCCGACACCCAGGCCCACACCAAAGTTGATGTTTGGCTTGCCGCCGCGCATTTCTTCGGCCGTCCAAATGTGCGATTGCCCCACGCTGAGCAGAGGGAATACATAGCTGGCATCGCCGACCTTGCCGGCGCGGGTGCCATCGAGTTTGCCGCTGAGGGTGATCAGTGCTCCCGGCGGATAATCGATGGGCTCCACATAGCCCGGCATGACCGCGATAAAGCGGCCGCTGCCGTTGTCGCTGGCTTTGGGGCGTTGCGAGTTATCGAGCGGATAAGCCAGGATTTCGACCTCGCTGCGGTCAGAGAGATTCTTTACGCCGACAATGCGCCCACCCCAGATGACGCTGCGCTGGGTGAAACGTTCCGGCGATTGAGCCACCTCAAGCGGGGATGCTGCGACGGCATCCGCCGACGGTTTATAAATTGGTGCCGGTGCGCACGCCGCCAAAGCCAACAGCGCGGTCGGGGCGATGATCCGGCGCAAGAACGTGATGACATGAGTGCGCATGATGCGGCTCCTTAGGTGGTGTGGCTAGCGAAGTCACGGCACCAGCTTAATCGGTGCCGATGGATCCCGGTAGGCGCGAGGGGTGGGCCATCAGGCTGGCGGAGCACCGTCTTGCATCAGCCAGTCCAGCTGCCATTTGGCCTGACGGGTTTGTGACAGCAGGCGTGCCAGGGCGCGCATCGGCTCGCGCAGCGTTTCGTCCAGTTGCCATGGCGCATTGAGTATCACCATGCCCGAGCCGTTGAGACGCAGCGGCGAATCATCGGGATGTATCAAGAGTTCGGCGCGCAGCACTCGTTTGGCGCCGCAACGTTGCAGCCAGCGGTGAAAAGGCTGTACCTGACTGCGTAATTTGATCGGATACCACACCGCATAGATGCCGGTAGGCCAACGCAACAGCGCGGCTTTCAGCGTTTTCTCGATTTGCTTGTACTCGGCTTCTTGTGCTTCATACGGTGGATCGATCAACACCAGCCCGCGTTTTTCTTTGGGCGGCAACATGGCTTTCAATGCCTCGTAGCCATCACGCTGGTGCACGTGAATGCTGCGCGCGGCTTGCAATGGCGAGCCGGGGTAGAGCTTCAAACCACCCTCGTTACCTGGCAGCGAAAGAATCGCATCGAGCCAGCGGCGTAGCAGCGGCGGCAAGGCTTGCGCTGTTTGCGGGTTGGCCTGTGGCTGGTCGGCGCGTTGCAGATCGGGATAGAGCAAGCGCGTGATGCCGTCTTTGTATTCGCCGGTTTTACCGGCTTCCTTGCCATCGAGCGCGTAACAGCCACTGCCCGCATGGGTATCGATGACACAAAAGGGCGTCGGTTTAGCCTGCAATGCCTCGATCAGGGCGAGCTGCACGGTGTGCTTGAGGACATCGGCGAAGTTGCCGGCATGGTAGGCGTGGCGATAATTCATGGCGGTTTCGCTGAAGGGGTTGGCGATTATAGGCTCTCAGGCCGCGTGGAGCCTGCTCCAGAGTTGAGCTTGGCCGTTCGGGCTGGTTATGCTCGCGCCATGTCCGCCTATTCGCTAAAGCCTTTTCGCCGTTGCCGCGCGATGTTTGCGCTGGCTTTGTGCGCCTGGCTGATGCTGGTCAGCATGGCCTGGGCGCAGCAGGGCTGCTGCAGCACCGTGCACGGGCAAACCGGGGCGGCGATGGTCATGGCGATGGATGGTCACGCCAGCATGTCGGCTCATAGCATGCATGGCGATGGTCACGACACAGCGCACGCTGGCGACAAGCTACAAGCCCATTGCACTTGCGCCTGCGTATCGGCAACGGTGCCGCAGGTCGCCAGTGTGGCGCCGCCAGCGGCCATCGCCGATAGCGGCGACGCAGCTTACTTCGGTGGCGAAGCGCCACAGCCGACCCGCATACCTCCGCTAAGGCCACCGGCCGCCTGATCCGCTCTCGACGGCAACGGCTGAATTTCAGCCGCATGAACGTACCTGCCTGGCAGGTTTGAGTGACGGAGTGATTCATGGATAAGCAAGATCCGCGCGGCTTTCAGCTGCCGCGACGACGTTTCGTGCAAGGGCTGGCCTTGGGCGGTCTTGCCGCCGGGCTAGGCTTGTGGCGAGAGGGCAGCGCGTGGGCCGCCCAACCGGCCGCCCCGCGCAGTGAGTTGACGGGTACCCATTTCGAGCTGGAGATAGGCGAGCTGCCGGTCGATTACACCGGGCGCAAGCGCGTTGCCACGGTGGTGAACGGGCAGGTGCCCGCGCCGCTGTTGCGTTGGCGCGAAGGCGATACGATCAGCCTGCGGGTGCGCAACCGGCTGGCGGTCAGCAGTTCGATTCACTGGCATGGCATCGTATTGCCGGCCGATATGGATGGCGTCCCAGGGCTGAGTTTCGATGGCATTCCCGCAGGCGGTGAATATCTTTATCGCTTTACGGTGAATCAGTCAGGCACTTATTGGTATCACAGCCATTCGCGCTTTCAGGAGCAAACCGGCCTATACGGCCCCATCGTGATTGAGCCGCGTGACGGCGAGCGCCACCCGGCACAGCGTGACTATGTGGTGCTGCTAAGTGATTGGACCGATACCGACCCCGAGCGCATCTACGCCAATCTCAAAAAGCAGAGTGGCTATTACAACAATGGCAAGCGCACCGTAGGCGACTTTGTTCGCGATGTGCAGCACCAAGGCATCAGTCAGGCGTTCGCCGAGCGGCGCATGTGGAACCAGATGCGCATGGATCCGACCGACCTGGCCGATGTCTCCGCCGGCGCTTATACCTACCTTATCAATGGCCAGGCGCCCGCAGGCAACTGGACGGGCTTATTCGATGCTGGCGACAAAGTGCGGTTGCGTTTCATCAATGGCTCATCGATGACGTTCTTCGATGTGCGCAGTCCCGGTTTGAAGATGACCGTGGTCGCGGCGGATGGTCAGCCGATCGAGCCGGTCAGCGTGGACGAATTCCGTATCGCCACGGCTGAAACCTATGATGTGATCGTGGAGCCGAGTGCCGATCGTGCATGGACCATTTTTGCGCAAAGCATGGATCGCTCAGGTTACGCCCGGGCCACGCTGACGCCTCAGGCGGGCATGGCCGCCGAGGTGCCGCCACTGGATCCACGCCCCTTGCTCAGCATGCGCGACATGATGGGGCAGGTCGACATGTCTACGCCGGGGATGGATCACGGCGCCGGCAATATGAGCGGTATGGCCGGCATGGATCACGCCGCGATGACGCATGACCACGCCATGTCCACCGATGAGCTCAAGACCGGCCCTGAAGTCGATATGCGCGTAGCGAAGCCGCGCAGCAACCTCGATGATCCCGGTGTCGGCCTGCGCGACAACGGACGCCGCGTGCTGACCTACGCCGACCTGCATGCGGTCGACGCACCGATCTCAGCCGTGGTCGATCGTGAGATTACCTTGCGGCTTACCGGCAATATGGAGCGCTATCTGTGGTCGTTCGACGGCACTCGCTTCTCCAATGCCGAGCCTTTGCGCCTGAAACATGGCGAGCATGTGCGGGTGGTGTTGATCAACGACACCATGATGACTCACCCGATTCACCTGCATGGCATGTGGAGTGAACTCGAATCGCCGGACGGCCGTTTTCAAGTGCGTAAGCACACCCTGGTGGTACAGCCCGCGCAGCGCATCAGCTATCGGGTGAGTGCCGATGCGCTGGGACGCTGGGCCTATCACTGCCATCTGCTTTACCACATGGAGGCGGGCATGTTCCGCGAGGTGGTGGTGGCATGAGCGCGCGTAAACTCGTCATACCCTTGCTTGGCATGAGCCTGTGGCCACTGGCAGCAATGGCCGGTCAAGCCACCGATGCGATGCCCGGCATGCTCATGCCGGCGGCGACACCGCCGACACATCATCGCGTCGCAAAACCCGCCAAGCCCGCTGCAAAGCCTGACGCGGATCCGCACGCCGGAATGGATATGTCGATGCCCGGCATGGACCATTCCGACGGCGCCCAGCCCATGGTCATGCCAGACACTTCGGTACTACCGCCGAATAGCCACGTAGCTCCTGCCGCACCGCAGCTGCAGATGCCGGAGATGTCAGCTGCACATATGGTCGACGTGATGCAGATGGATGACACCGGGCGGCGCGGCATGCTGTTGCTGGATCGACTGGAGCGCAGTCGCAGCACCGGCGGCGACTATGCAACCTCATGGGAGGCCGAGGGCTGGTGGGGCAGCGATACCAATCGGCTTTGGCTAAAAACCGAAGGGGAACGTCGCCGAGAGGGCACGCAAGACGGTCGTGCTGAAGTGCTATGGGGCCATGCCACGAGCACATTCTGGGACTGGCAGCTAGGCGTTCGCCAGGATTTTGCTCATGGGCCCAGCCGGCCATGGGCCGCTTTGGGCGTGCAAGGTTTGGCACCGTATTGGTTTGCATCGCAGGCGACGTTTTACATCGGGCCGAATGGCCGCACGGCGGCGCGTTTCGAAGGCAGTTACGACCTGCTTTTTACCCAACGGTTGATTCTGACGCCCAAGTTGGAGTTGAACTTCTACCGTAAAAACGACCCGCGTCGCGATATCTCATCTGGCCTGTCTGACGCACAGGCGGGGCTTCGCTTGCGCTATGAATTCAGTCGTCGCTTGGCGCCTTATGTTGGCGTCAACTGGGCGTACCGTCATAGCAATGGCGTAGGCATGGAAAATCAACCTACACGCGAGACCACCTGGGTGGCTGGCGTGCGGATCTGGCTCTGAGGAAAGATCATGAAACTACTTATGGCATGGCTGACGTTGTTATTGCTGTTGATGGTTGCCGCTGTCGTCTTCGTGACCTCGGGCACGTATGACATCGGTGCAGATCGCCCGCACTGGGCCTTGACCGAGCAGGTGATTGCCACCTTGCGCAATCGTTCTATCGCGCATCAATCGTCCGCTGTGGTGGTGCCCGATCTGGAAGATCCGGCGCGCATTCGTAGCGGAGCGCAGCATTACGCTGAAATGTGCGCTGCCTGTCACCTCACGCCGGGGATGCGTCAAACCGAATTGCGCGAGGGGCTGTATCCGCAGCCGCCCGACCTATCCCAGCATGGCGTGCATGACCCGGCCGAAGCTTTCTGGGTAATCAAACATGGCATCAAGATGACGGCGATGCCGGCATGGGGACGCAGCCATGACGATGCGGCGATCTGGGACATGGTGGCATTTGTGCGGCATCTACCAGGAATGGATGAGGCGCAATTCGAGGCCTTGGCAGGCATGCCTGGCAACGATGGTCATGGTGGTGGGCATAGTCACGAGCACGGCGGCCACGATCATGATGAGCACGATGTTGACCATGACGATCACGCAGGCCACGCCGATCACGATCACGATGCGCCACCCATGCCTATGGCGCCAGCGGCGGCGTCGAGCGCCGCTGGCCATTGATCGAAGGGGCACAAGGATGTAGCTGCTGCGATGTGCTCGCCGGTGTCGCTTTTCGATGGCGAGATGGACAGCGAGTGGCTTGATGCCACTCGCCGGTCGATCACTTAGTAAGCGACGGTAATTCGCTGGCGCAATGCATCGTTCTTCTCGATGCGATCAAGCAGGGCCATCGCGTAATCGGCAATGGTGATGCGGCTGACACCGTTGGCGTCGAGCAGCACCTTGTCGCCACCGACGCGATAGGCGCCGCTGCGCTCACCCGGCTCGATCATCTTGGCGGGGCTGATATAGGTCCAGTCCAGGTCGGCCTTGCTGGCACGGAATACCTCCAGGGCCTTGCCCTGCGCCTGGGCTTCAGGCTTCCACATCTCGGGAAAATGCGCGTCGTCGATCACTTTCACGCCTGGCGCGGTTTCCAGCGAGCCGGCACCGCCTACCCAGAGCAAACGCTTCACGCCAGCCTTGGGCAGGTTGTCGAGCAAGATCGCGGCATTGCCAGGAACGCTGGACAAGTCGCCATCGCGGCGGGCCGACAAACTGGCGATTACCGCATCGGTGCCACGCACCGCATCCTGCCAGCTTTCCGGCTTGGCGACGTCGCCGGTGATCACTTGAAGCTTGGGATTGTGTTGAGTCAGCCGGCTCGGATCACGGACCACGGCCACCACGTCATGACCGCGTGCCAGTGCTTCATCGAGAATGCCTTGGCCGATGTGGCCGGTCGCGCCGAAAAGTGCAATTTTCACGTTCGATCTCCCAAAGAGGGTGAGGGTAAAAAAAGGATGAGTATGACAACAGTGAGGGTGAAGTTGGTGGGGGCAAAGGCGCTATCGATCGGGCTCAAGGCCACGACATTTCGCCCTTGCTGACTTTGCTGCTCAATGCCAGTGAAGCCTTCAGGCCGGCCTGCGGATAGCGCTGCTCCATGGCCGCGGTGAGCGTCGCGGCATCCTTTGCCTTGGCCGCTTCGGCGTCATAGGTTTTGATGTAGTCGCGGGTGTAGTGCACGGCGCTGAGATCAAACGTGCTACCGGCCTGGTAATGGCCAGGTACCACCTTGAGCGGCTTGAGCTGGTCAATATGTTGCAAGCTGGCCAGCCATTGCGTGTGCGACTGCGGGGTTTGTGTGTCGGCCATCCATACATGCAAGTTGTCGAACACCACCACGCCGCCGACAACCGCCTTCAATGAAGGAATCCACACAAAGCTGCGATCGGGTGTCGGGCCGTCGAGGCCGATGACTTCCAGCTTGCGGCCTTCCAGCGTGATGGTGTCGCCAACGAGTGCATCGGGTACCACGATCGAGCCAGGGGCATCCTGTTTCAGGATCGGTCCCCAGTAGGCGAGCTTGGCTTTCGCGGTGGCCTGGATATGCGCCACCGTGGGCTTGCTGGCGATGATCCTGGCCCATGGAAAGGCCGCATGCAGCACATCGAGGCCGAAGTAGTAATCCGGGTCACCATGGCTGACATAAATAGTCGTCAGGTTCTTCTTGGAGGCCTTGATCTTGTCGACCAATTTCTGCGCATCGCCACGGGCGAACTGAGCATCGATCAGAACGGCATCGTGAGTACCTTCCAGCAGCACCGAAGTCACCGGGAAGATCGCCTGGTCGCCGGCGTTATAGACATCCAGCGTCAGCGGCTGTTCTTTGGCCTGCACGGTACCGGCCAGCCCGGCCAGCGCCAGGCCGAGCGAGAGCAGCGTAAGAGAAGTGCGGAGCTTGCGCATAGAAGCCTCGGTGGTCGAGTAAGCGTTTAGGTGGTGCTAGCTTGCGCTGTTAATTGATGCGGATATACGAACCAATAGAGAATTCACTGTAAAGTCATGCTTTACAGTGAGGCGACCATGGCAAGTGAAGTCAATCTCAATCGGCTGGCGATCTTTGCCGCCTTGGTGCGGGCGGGCTCGTTTACCGCAGCCGCCGAGCAATTGGGCATGACCAAGGCGATGGTCAGCCAGCACCTGGCTCGGCTGGAGCAAGAGCTGGGGGTGAGCCTGTTGATGCGCAGCACCCGGCGTATGTCGCTGACCGAAGCGGGGGCGATGTTCCATACCGATTGCGTGCGCATCCTGAGCGAGACCGATGCGGCTATCGAACGTGTCGGTGAGAGCCGCGACACCCCCACCGGCACGCTGCGTATCACCACGTCGGTGGATTACGGGGTGGCTATCGTCGCGCCGGCGGTCGCCAGCTTTCTCAAGTTATATCCGATGGTACAGGTCGATCTCACCTTAAGTGACCAGGTCAGCGATTTGATCGCCGAGCGGTTTGATCTCGCTATCCGCGGCGGCTGGTTGCGCGATTCCAACTTGCGCGCGCTGCGCTTAAGCAGTTTTCGTCAGTTGCTGGTGGCTGCACCGACTTATCTCGCCGCCAGCGGGGTGCCCCGTCGTCCGGCGGATCTGGCTGGGCATGCCATGGTTGCGCTGTCTGTACTGGCGTCGCCATCGCGCTGGATTTTTACCAGTTCAGGCGGAAAGCGGAGCACCGTGCGAATTCCCCAAGTGGCCCAGGCCAACAGCGCCGCCGCCGTGCGTGCCATCGCCCTGGCGGGTGCGGGCGTAGCGGTGTTGCCGGATTACCTCGCCGAGCCAGATATCCGTGCCGGCCGACTGGTGGCTTTGCTGGCGCAGTACCGGTTGCCCGAAGGCGGCATTCATGCCGTTTATCCCAGTCGGCAGCCAGCGGCCAAGGTGCGGGCCTTTATTGCGCATTTGCGAGACCGTTTGAGCGATGCCGCGGGTATGACCAAGAGCTGAGCGACTATGAGCTTGTGTTGCCGCAACCTTATGCGTAATTGGTCGTGCCTAATCGATCACGCTGTGGCTTTCGGTGGTGCCAAGCAATTCAGGCTGCGCCGTGGGATGACGCTGGCGGCTAAGCCAGGGGTGTACGAACACTGCGGCCAGGATGACCGCGACACCGGCATAAAACCAGCGATTCAAATCGTGTTGCTCACCCAGCAGCACGATCGCCAGCACGATCGCATACACCGGCTCCAGGTTGGTCACCATCTGGGTGCCGAAGGCGCTTAAATGGCGCAGCGCCACCAAGGCCAGGGCGAACGGCAGCAAGGTGCAGCCAAACGACAACAGCAGTAGCAAGATGGCATCGTGTGCATTGGGTAGCACGAAGGCCGCCCCGCTATGCGGCAGCAGCGGGGCCAGCAAGGTCAGGAACATCGCGCCGGTGCCCAGCTCGATACAGGTGACGGTCAGCGGGTCAGCGTGGTCGACAAAGCGCTTGTTGAGCGAGCTGAACATGGCGACCAGCAAGGCCGACACCGCGCCCACGGCGATGCCGATGCGCATGCCGGCGGGTACGCCGCCGACCACCATGGCAACACCCGGCACCACCGCCACGCCCATCAGTAACTCGGCGGGATCGAAACGGCGCTTGGCAATCCAAGGCTCGACCAAGGCAAGAAAAACCGGGGCGAGGGCAATACAAGTGGCTGCCACCGAGGCGTTGGCCAACTTGATCGCGGCATAAAAAGTGAGCCAATGCAGGGCGACCAATAAACCGATGCCCGCGTAAGCCCAACGCAACCGCGCCGGCATCGCCTTGATGCCACGCCAAACCTTGGGCATCAGCAATAGCGATGCGGCCACCAGCAACATGCGCCACCACACCAGGGGCAATGCCGGCAAGGTGATGAGAGCGCCGAGAATGGCGGTAAAGCCCCACAGCAATACGCAGAAATGAATCTGCAGGCGGGCCTTGTTGACGGCTTGCATGGGGAGGTTCGTCTGGGGAGTGGCCGTGCATTCTAACGGTGTCGCAACGTTTGCCGCCCGTTTTCGAATGTTGTCGACAGTGATCGCCAGGGGCGTCGCTGGCGTCAATGCCTTCGCTAGGCGTCGCCGTCCGGGGATGACGACTCCCTCGGACGGCGGCTAGGTGCGCGGTTACTCGCTCTCGGGCTCGCCCCCGTCACGCTGCCAGTAGCCCTTGGCTTTTAGCCAATCCTTGGGAATGCCGCGTTCTTCACTCAGGTATTGCCGCAGTTGGCGGGCTCGTTGCGATTCGGTGGCGATCCAATAAAAAGTATCGCCGGCGGGCGTGGGCAAGCGCCGCAAAGCGGTTTCAAGCAGATTGCTGCTAGCCGCATCGGCACCTTGACGCTCCAGCCACTGCACCTCGAACTGCGCGTTGGAACGCAGCGACTGACGATCGGCGCGGTCCGGAATTTCCGCCAGCAAGGTGACCGTAGCTGTGGCTGGCATGACTTCCAGCCAGCGGCCCATCGCGGGCAAGGCTGTTTCATCGCCGATCAACACATAGTGATCAAAATCATCGGCGACGATGAATGAGCCTCGCGGCCCGGCAACCACCAGGGTTTGTCCGACGCTGGCCTGGGCGGCCCAGATCGAAGCGGGGCCATCGCCATGCAAGACGAAGTCGATGGTCAGTTCGCCGCGTTCGGCGTCGTACTTACGTGGCGTGTAGTCGCGCATCGGCGAGGGTTCGCGGTCGCTCGGATAAATAGGGCCATCGGGCCCCATCTTCGGCAGCACTAGTTCACCCATACTGTTGGGAAAGAACAGTTTGACGTGATCATCGGGGGCGCTGCTTATGAAACCATCCAGTTCACTGCCGCCGAAAACAATGCGTTGCATATGCAAGGTGAGCCGTTCCACGCGCAATACGTTTAAGTGACGAATGACGATGGGATGGCGCAACCGCTGTGACTCATGTGTACCCATGGGATACCTCTGTAGAGGGGATGCAGGGGCCGGCTACGGGCCTGGCGTGACGAATGCAGCGCAGGCGATGGCGGTGGCATGGTGGTAGTGGCGTTGTATAGATAAAGCGCATGCAGTGCATTTCAAGCTGTGTGTTGTTTTTGCTGGATCACACCTCTTGCTGCCACTCAGGTGGTAAGGCTTTCGCGGTGTTGCGGGGTCAGCCGATAGCCCAGCCGTTCGGCGATCTGGTGCAGCACCCGCAAGGTGCGGTTCTCGCTAGTTTCAGTGCTGGGTGCCGCCTGCCGTTCGGCAAAGCCGAGTTGCTCCAGGTCATGCAGAAAATCCTCGATCTGGCCTAGCAGCTGGCTGACCTCCAAGGAGTCTGATAGCTCTGCCGACTTGCGCAGGCGCCAGCGAATGCGGCCGTGCGGTTGTGCCTGGGCTTGAGCGAGACCCAGTTTCTCAAGCTCGCGCATAAAGCGATAAACCGTGCCCATGCTGACGCCGGGGTGGTGGGCCCGGGCGTGTTGCAACAACGCGACGGCGTCACAGCTGTGTTCTTGATCAAGCAGTGCGGTGAGGATCGCTTTGCGTGGGGCGGTGACTAGCAGGCCATGCGTTTTGCAGCGGGCCTGCCATCGTTCGGGGGCGTTTAGCTGTTCATTCACGGCGGGTTCCCGCGGCGATATCGCTGGCCGCACGCTCGAGGATGGCCGCCACGCGCTGTCCTTCGGCCTTATTCCAATCGGTGTCGCGCATCAGCAAGGCGTGCTTGAGTTTGTGCATGGCAATGCGCACGGGCATCGGCAAGGCCATCTTGGCGGCCATGCGGGCGCTATGCTCGGTGCGGGCGATGACCGCGTCGACCAGCTCACGGTTCTCATCGAGATAGGCACTGCCTTCGGCGGTGATCGCATAAAGCTTGCGGCCGCCTTGTTCGTTCTCGACCTGAGCGTAGCCGAGTTCTTCGAGCATGGTCAGGGTAGGGTAGATGGCGCCGGGGCTGGGGGTGTAGTTGCCATGGAACATCTCCTCGATGGTGCGGATCAGCTCATAGCCATGGCGCGGCTGTTGTTCGATCAAGGCGAGCAGCAGCAATTTGAGATCGCCGTGGCCGAACATGCGGCCGCCGCCGCGGCGACCGCCGCCTCCACGCAAACCGTTCCAGTCAGCGAAGGAATGGCCGCCGCGCTCACCGAACGGGCCACGGCCGGCATGGTGTTCGTGGCGGCTACCTTGAAACTCGTCATCCGCATCATCATTCCAGAAGGGCCGATGGGTGTGCTCATGCCAGCTGTGGCGCATGGCGCGGAAAAACATGTGATATCTGTGCATACGTTGTTACTCCGATATATCGTAGCAAGTGATTTGACGATATATCGCAACTATATCTTTAAGCAAGTGCCGCCCCGCCTTCCGGTGGCTGAAGATGTCATGGCTCTGCGCCCAAGCGCGTAGCCGCCATGGCATGGGTGGCTTGCCCTTCAATGAATGAGGTCGTGATGTCGCGTGAGAATTTGATGGGCGGGCGCCGGGGACAAGGCCGCAGCGAGCCGCCGCCAAAGCAAAGCCTGCGCGAACGCTTTGTCGCGCTGCGTAACCTGCCCCCGTTTTTGCGTGGCATCTGGCGCACCAGCCCGAGCATGAGCATCGCCAGCATTTTCTTGCGCTTGCTGCGCGCGTTACTGCCGGTGGCAACGCTTTATGTCGGCAAGCTGATCATCGACGAGGTCACCCATCTTTTTCGCAGCGGTGGCTTGCATGCGGATCTGTCGGCCTGGCTCAGTGACCCGCTGCTGCATCGGCTATGGTGGTTGCTGGCATGGGAATTTGCCTTGGCGGTAGGCGCTGATCTACTGGGGCGGATTGTTTCGCTGATCGATTCATTGCTATCGGAGCTGTATACCAACACCACCAGCGTGCAACTGATGGAGCACGCCGCATCGCTGGATCTGGAAGATTTCGAAGACGCCGACCTGCAAGACAAACTGGATCGCGCCCGCCGCCAGGTGGCTGGGCGCAGTTCATTGCTGTCGCAGTTGCTTGGCCAGGCGCAAGACATGGTCACCATTGTCAGCTTTGCCGTGGGGCTGGCGATTTACGCGCCGTGGCTGATTGTGCTGCTGTTGGTGGCGCTGGTACCGGTGTTTGTCGGCGAACTGCATTTCAACGCACAAAGCTACGCGGTCAATTACCAATGGACGCCTGAGCGGCGTGAGCTGGACTATCTGCGCATGCTGGGCGCCAGCACGCAAAGCGCCAAAGAGGTGAAAAGCTTTGGCCTCAACCGTTTTCTTATTGACCGTTACAGCGAGCTTTCGCAGTCGATTTATCGGGCCAACCGGTTGATCGCCGTACGTCGGGCCGGCTGGGGCGGCTTGTTCACCACGATTGGCACGATCGGCTACTACTGTGCTTACGCAATCATTGCGCTGCGCACGGTACAAGGTCATTTCACCATCGGCGACCTGACCTTTCTGTCGGCCTCGTTCCGCCGCCTGCGCAGCTTGCTGGAAGGGCTGTTGGTCGGGTTTTCACAAGTAGCGGGACAGGCGCTGTATCTGGATGACTTGTTCTCGTTCTTCCAGATCAAGCCGCAAATTTTTTCGCCCAAGCATCCGCGACCGTTTCCCCACCCCATTCGCGAAGGCTTCGTCTTCGACAATGTGGGTTTTCGCTACCCCGATGCAGAGCGCTGGGCGGTGCGTCATCTGAGCTTTACGCTACATGCCAACGAGGTGCTCGCGCTGGTCGGCGAGAACGGCGCGGGCAAGACCACCGTAGTCAAATTGCTTTCGCGTCTCTACGACCCCAGCGAAGGTCGCATCCTTTTAGACGGCCATCCGCTGGCCGAATACGACTTGCAAGCGTTACGCGCGAATATCGGTGTGATCTTTCAGGACTTCATGCGCTATTACCTCAGCGCGGCCAGCAATATCGCGGTGGGGCGCATCGAGGCACGAGACGACCAGGCGCGTATCGCCGACGCGGCTCGCCGCAGCGTGGCCGATGAGGTGATCGCCAAACTGCCCAAGGGCTACGAGCAAATGCTAGGCAAGTTGTTCAAGGGCGGGGTGGATTTGTCCGGCGGCGAATGGCAGAAAATCGCCATTGCGCGTGCGTATATGCGCGATGCTCAGTTGTTGATACTCGACGAGCCCACGGCGGCGCTGGATGCGCGCGCTGAGTTCCAGGTGTTTCAACGCTTCAAAGAGCTATCGCAAGACAAGAGCGCGGTAATCATTTCGCATCGCTTCTCCACCGTGCGCATGGCCGATCGCATTCTGGTGCTGGACGACGGCCGCATCGTGGAGATCGGCAGCCACGATGAACTGGTGGCCGCCGGTGCTCACTACGCAGAGTTGTTCGAATTGCAGGCTGCCGGCTACCGCTAGGTGGCCGGCCTGGGCCGGTCGATCGCGTGAAGCGAGAGAGCGGCGCGCCGCTCAGGCGACAAAGCTTGCGTGTGGCCGGCGGCTGAAGCGATACACCGAGGCCGGCGGCAGGTTGAGCAGTGCGCTGCCCACACGTACCGCTTGCAGATCCAGTTGTTGCAGCAGGTTGTCCGACAGCGGGCAGCGCGGCCCATAGGTGAATTGGTAGAACACCCCGTCGGCATGCAGTTGCTGGTCGAAAGCGCCCTTGAGAATCGCCGCTACTTTTTCGCTTGGCATCGACAATAGCGGCAGCCCGCTGATGATGGCGCAGGCGCGTTCTTCACCAAAGAGCGGCCGGGTTTGGCCCAGTTGCGCGGCGTCCATGCTGAGTACGCGCGCCTGCGGATAACGACGGGCCAGGGCCTCGGCAAAGTTGGGGTCGGCTTCGATCAAGGCCAGGCGATGCACCGGCAGGCCACCCTCCAGCAGCGCGCGGGTAAACACCCCGGTGCCAGGGCCCAGCTCGATGACCGGGCCATCGAGCTGACCGATATGGGCGGTCATCAGGCGCGTCAATGCCGGCCCTGAAGGGGCCACGGCGCCAATGCTGCGCGGATCGCGCAGCCATGCGCGTAAAAAAGCCAGGGTATCGCTCAACGACATCGACAACTTCCAGTGGAAAGGGCAGCGGCAGTCCAGGGCCGCCATCGGCGTAAAGCTAGCAAGTGCAGATGAACCTAATGTTCAGATTTGCGGGCAAGACGGAAGACGTGCAGATTTTACTTCCCGCGTACTGGAATATTGATGCTGCAAAGGTCGATTTTGCCGGCCGGCAACTGATAGAAATCGTCGCGGCGGTTGCGTTTAGCCTCGATCAGCGCGGCAAAGGTGGCGCTATCGGTGCGCAGTACCTCGAGCTTGCCGCGTTCAGCCGCCGGCAGGTCGGCGGCAAGGCGAACGAAGGTGATGTTCAGGCGTTGCGCCGGCTTCTCATAGAAACCCAACGGGCCGGTGCCTCGCGGCAGACCTGAAAGGTATTCCATGCCTTGCAGCACCCGGCCGGCGATAGCGAGATTGCGATCCAGGCCGCGCGGCGCCTGGCCGATGACCGCATACAGCGAGCTGCCGCTGCCAGTCTCCGGGCCTATATCGCGGGCGACGCCGACCATGCCGTAGCAATGAGTTAGCCATTCCTGCCCGCTGGCTTTGTCGCGGGCGACCGGGAAACCTTCCGAAAAACCCACCTCGGGTGCGTAGACATCGCCATCGGGCAAGCCGGTCCACGGCAGTTTGCCGTCGATCGGCCGGGTGTATTCCGAGGGCAGCGTATGTTTCGCCGTGCCCATCGATCGCAGCTTGTTCTTGTCGCCCTTATCGTCGTCCTCGGGGTCGCCCCACTGGCTGACGAAGTTATCCTGCACGCGTACCACCGCCAGCCCATCGAAATAATGCTCACGCACCAAGGTGCGGATATTGGCGGCGTGCAGCGGGGTGAAATCCGGCGCCAGTTCGATGACCACGCGGCCTTGCGGCAGCTGCATGAACAACAGATTCTCGGGGGCAGGCTTGCGCCACTCATCCGGCTTCGATCGCTCCAGCAGCTCTTTCGGCGTCGGCGTCTTGCTTGCAGCTGGGGTTTCGGCGCTGGCATAAGGCAAGGCCAGTGCGCAAAGCAGGGACAGACCGAGCAGACGTTGGGCGAATCGGGACATGGCTAACCTTGCGCTGAAGGGATGGCAGTGCTGCAAGGTAACAGAGGGCAGGGGTGGGTAGGGAATAGGCCATCGCCGGCGGGACTGCGGCCTGTGCTGGCAAGTGCCGTTCGTTGGTGGCGGCTTGCTTGAGGTCATCAATGACGGCCGTGGATCAATGACAGATCGCGATCCAGTCCGGTGCCTGCGCCGCCAGTTTTTGCGCCGTAGCCAGATAGCGGCCATCGAGTTTTGCCGCCAGCCAGTAAAGCGTGCCGCTGGTCTTGGGATCCCATAGCCCGCTATAGCCACGCTCTCCCGCTTTCAGCCGAGCAAGGTCGAACGGCACCTTGGTATGGACAAACTCTTGATGCGTACGTTGACCGTCGGCGTAAGGACGCAGCCAGTTGAGTGCAAGCTGTAGCGAGCCGCCTTGCGGGGTCCGATAGCTCAACCAGTCGCCTCCTATCCCGTAGGGTTTTGCCGCCAGCGCGGCCTGTACCAGGGGTTGCAGGTCATAGACAACGTAGTGCAACGCATCGCGTTCGCTGAAATCCACGACGCTGCCATCGGCCTGGATGTTGTCGGCGATCTGCTGCTTGAATAGCGAAAACGCGCGGCCCAGCATGGCCCGGTCGCCGAGGGCGGCGGCACTCATGGTGATCAGTTTGACGCGGTGGCTTTGCCAGTTATTGAGCATGGTCGGCGATGCCGGCCGGGGTGCTTGTTGAATGCGTTCGATATAACCGTTGCCGAGTTTGCGCAGCAGGGCTTGTACCGCCGCCCGCGTGCTCGGCTGCAAGGCATCGGCGGTCAGGGTATAGGCGTCGATCAGTCCATCCAGGTTGGTTTCGTCGATGGGATTGAAATCCGCTTGGTAGGTGGTTGCCCAGGCGGCCAGATAGGTATCGACTTGCTGCAGATAGCGCGGGTCGCCGCTGATCCGCCAGGCTTGCGCGGCATGGCGCATGATCGGCCAGTCCTTTTCCGCGGCGATGCTCTGGTCGCGAATGCCTTGATGCGGCAAGGTCCCTTCGGTATGCAGATGCGCGATGGCGCCCGGCGGGTCGTTGAGATGATGGCTGGCGCCGTCGAGCAAGGCTGTTGCCGCGGCGGTGCTCTGCGTGGCGATGCTGCACCAGCTCAGCACCGGCGAGCTGGTCGCCGCATGATCGACCGCGGTGTGGCCTGCGCTCGCCAACACCATCGCGATGCCCATGAATATACCGGCCGCTCGTGGGGTGCCTGCTTTATACGTGCGCATCAAAGTCTCTCTACAGGCTGTGCCACGGCTAGTTTGCCGTGAACAAGCGTGCAGATCAGCCGGGCAAGTAATTGCGTTCCGAAAGCTTTCAGCAGCAAGCCCGTGGCAAATGGCAGACATGCGCTCAACCGGTGGCGATGGGCTACGCAACAACACCGTTTGTATATCTAGCCAGCTAACGAGCGCTCGCGCGTCATGCACGTCAGAACGGCGCTGTGGCATGTCGATGCAAAAAAGCTGTGCCGCGCGAACGGCATCTGGGTGACTCGTCTATTGCGTACACACCAAGCCGCCACCGATACCCAGGCAGAGGCGTTTTGAAAGTTTGAGGGCCAGCTCGCGTGGCGAAGGCCGGCTTGGTTTGTCGGCTAACGGTGTGGCGGCCGGGCCTGTTGCCTCGGTCGATACTGGCGGCGTGGTCAATTGTTTTGCCAGCTGCCAGTCGGCGATGTGGCCATGCAGAAACAGTAATTCAGTCCAGAGCGAGCTCATGGTGGCCTCCGGGCGGGTGGGCATAAAAGAGTGATGAGGACGGTACGAAATCAAAAGCGCAGCGGCTTGCTGATCTAATCGCGGGTGTCGCCGCTAAGTGGCGTGGCGAGCATCGAAGGGCGCAGGCACATACGCTCGTACCACGACGACAGACGCGGCCTTGCGGCTGAAAAATCGTAGACACTACGGAACTCAATCCAGCTAAGCGTGGTTGCCAAAGCGATGTCGCCGATATGCGGGGTAGCGCCTGGCGGGTTATCGGCATCGACCAGGTGTTCAAGAAAATCGCAGGCGCTGATGATTTTCTGCATCTGCCCTACCTGCATGGGACGCCAGCGTTTAGATGCTGGGCGCCGCTCGGTTTCCCAACGAACCGCAATGCCGGCATCGGCAATACCCTGGGCCAGCGCCTGGGTTCGCAAGGCGTGAAAGCGTGCCGTGGGCTCGTCCGGTATCAGCTTTTGCCCTTGATGCATGCCGTCCAGGTATTCACAGATCACATTGGAATCGAACAGCTCCAAGCCATCGTCGCAAATCAGCACTGGCACCTTGCCCAACGGGTTGAAGGCAAAAACCTCTTCGTTGCAACGGGTGGGGCTGGTCTCCTGATGGATGACTTCCAGGCGATGGTCGATCCCCATTTCATGCGCCGCAACCAGAACTTTGCGGGCATACGGCGAGTGCGTTTGGTAAAAAAGTTTCATAGCGGGGTCGGGGCATCCCTAAGGTGATGTAATTAGATGGCTAGGCAGCGAGCAGCCGATGACGCAGTTCGACGGAGATATTGCCGCCGCACAAAATGGTCGCCACACGTCGGTCGGCAAAGCGGCCCGGCTCGGCCAGGATGGCGGCGATGCCAACGGCGCCGGCGGGCTCCAGCACCAGATCGAGATGCCGATGAACCAGCTGCATGGCCTTGAAAATGTCAGCCTCCGATACCGCGACCACCGCATCGCAACAAGCGCGCAGATGGGCCAAGCTGTCTGCTATGGGTACGCGTACGGCGATGCCGTCGGCGATGGTGTTGGCGCTTTCCGTTTCAATCGCTTGCCCGGCCTCCAGCGAGAGTTTCATGGCCGGGGCAGCAGCGGCGACCACGGCGATGATGTCGACATGGGGGGCTATATGGCGAAGTGCCGTGCCCACGCCTGCGAGCAAGGCACCATTCCCCAGCGGTACCAGCATGGTCTCGAATGGTTGAGCGCTAGCCAGTTCGATGGCGATGGTGCCGGCACCCTCGGCAATAGCCGGCTCGACGCCATCTTCGACGAAGCGCATGCCGTGCTCGTTGGCATACTCGCGTGCGGCGTGTTTGGCTTGGTCAAAGTCATGGCCGACCAGGTGCACGATGGCGCCGAAGCGGCGCATGGCCTCGACCTTGAGCGGGTTGGCCGTTTGCGCGGCGAAGACATGGCACGGCGAACCGCGCTTGGTCGCGGCGCGCGCCAGCCCCTGGCCGAAATTGCCGGCCGATGCGCAAACCATCGATTCCCCGGCGCGCAAAGCCGTGGCACAGAACAGTTCAGTGCCACGGCCTTTGAACGAGCCGATAGGATTGGCGGTTTCGATCTTGGCCACGACATGGCAGCCCAGCGCGGCGTTAAGCGCATCATCGCTGGCCGTGGGCGAATTCAGAAAGACCGGGTCGATCTGCCGCGACGCGGCAAGAATGTTTGCGATCTGGGTGAGCTGGTTCATAGACAATGCCGCGGCCGTTAGCTGCACAGAAGACCACTTATGCTAGGGTTCGGCCGCGCGGCGTGGCCGCATAGATCGGCAGCAAAACAGGTTTTCTCCCCGCTACCCGGAACGTTTGCGCTTAGATGGCTATCGAGCTGGATAAATTTGATCGAAAGATTCTGGTGATCGTGCAAAACGACGCACGCCGCTCGGCCGAGATGATCGGCGCGGAAATCGGCTTGTCGGCATCGGCGGTGCAACGACGGATGTCGCGTCTGCGCGAAGAGGCGGTGATCACCGCCGAGGTGGCCATCGTCAATCCCAAGAGCGTCGGTTACCCGCTGACCATGATTGTCGACATCGAGGTCGAGCGCGAACGACCCGAATTAATGGTCAGCCTGAAGCGCTGGATTGCCGCCGAGCCGGCCATCCAGGAGGCGTGGTATGTCACCGGCGATGGCGACTATGTGTTGATCGTCACCACGCGCGACGTCGAAGCCTACGATGTGCTGATGCAAAAACTCATGACCGAGAACGCCAATGTGAAACGCTTCCACACGCGTGTCGCGCTGGGTACGGTCAAGCGCGGCTTGCGAGTTCCGCTGGATGAGCTGCCGGAATAAGACGGCGGTCGAATCAGCGTGAGCTCCAGGGGTAGGCGACCCGGGTTCTTTGCGCGGCAGCCTATGACCAATGGGAGGGGATGCCGCAGCCAGGTTGGGCCTAGCATCGCAGCGCGGCTTATGCCCGAGCCACCTCCACGGACAGTCAGGAGCACGCCATGCGACCTCGTTGCCTTGTTGCTGCCACCCTCGTCAGTGCCCTGGGTCTGGCTATGGGCACCGCGTATGCCGACGTGCCGGTCTCCAAAGATCAAGCCTATGCCGCGGGCACGCTGAAGATCAGGGTAGATGCGACCGATGTCGCCAGGCGTATTTTCCGGATCCATGAAACGGTGCCGGCCGTGCCGGGGCCGTTGACCTTGCTGTATCCGCAGTGGACAGCGGGCGAGCATTCGCCCACCGGACCGCTGGATAAATTCGCCGGCCTGACTATCAAGGCGAATGGCAAGCTGCTGCCGTGGACGCGCGATCCACTCAATGTGTATGCGTTTCATCTTGAGGTGCCGCCAGGCGCCGATGCGGTCGAGCTCGAATTCCAGTTTCTTTCATCGCAAGGAAAGGACCAGGGCAACGTCATGATGACGCCACAGATGCTCGATCTGCGCTGGGTCGCCATGAGCCTGTATCCGGCCGGCTACCGGGTGAATCGCATTATGACCGAGGCCAGTGCGACCTATCCCAGCGGCTGGCCATCGGCTACGGCGCTGGAAGTGGCTTCGCGCGATGGCGACACCATGCATTACAAGCCGATCAGCTACGAGGATCTGGTCGACTCTCCGGTATATGCCGGCAAGTACTTCAAGCGCATCGATCTGGACCCGGGCGCTGCGGCGCCGGTGCATTTGAACCTTGTCGCTGACGATCCGAAGTACCTGGAAATCAAGCCTGAGCAGATCAAGGCGCATCAACAACTAGTGCAGCAGATGTACAAGCTCTATGGCGCGCATCACTACGATCACTACGACTTTTTGTTGTCGCTCAGCGGCAAGCTGGGCGGCAATATCCTCGAACACCATCGCTCCAGCGAGACGGCGCTGGACGCAGATTATTTCACCGACTGGGATAGCGGCGCGATACAGCGTGACCTGTTGCCGCACGAGTTCAATCATTCGTGGAATGGCAAATACCGACGCGGCGCCGATCTGGCGACGCCCGACTTCAATGTACCTATGCAGAATTCGCTGCTATGGGTTTACGAGGGGCAGACTCAATTCTGGGGGCAGGTAGTTACTGCACGCTCAGGTATGTGGAGTGCCGAGCAGTTTCGCGACATGCTGGCCTATGTCGCGTCACTCTATGACAAGGGCCGCCCGGGCTTGATGAGTTCGGGCCTGATGAGTTCTGGCCAGGCGAGTTCAGGCCAGGCGAGTTCAGGCCAGGCGAGTTGGCGCAATGTGCAAGATACAACCAACGATCCCATCATCGCATTGCGTCGGCCGCAGCCCTACGTAAGCTATCAAGGCAGCGAGGAGTATTACGATGCCGGTGAATTGATCTGGCTCGATGTCGATGGAAAGCTGCGAGCGTTGAGTGGCAACAAACATAGCCTGGACGATTTCAGCCACGTTTTTTTTGGCATGCAGAACGGCAAGTTCGACGTCAACACCTATACCTTCGACGATGTGGTGAGCGCGCTGAAGCAGATCGCGCCTTACGATTGGGCCGATTACCTGCGGCAACGCCTGGATGGGCATGTCTCTCTACTGGGCGGCCTGGAGGCGCATGGTTGGAAACTGGTTTACACCGACAAGCCTACGAGCTTGCTCGATGCTGCCTATGCGCATTTTGGAGTGGC
>NZ_JAPDPE010000089.1 GCF_026283955.1 Dyella silvatica
TCCGCTTATCAATGCGCTTGTTCCACCCTACCTCGTCGCGAATGATCGGTTCCATTCCCATATCTTTCTGATGTATTACATCTCCGATATGGCGGATATGCGCGTCAAGACCGATCCGCAAACCTTGCAATCGATATCGACGATACTGGCAACGACCTGCCAGATTTCTGCCACCCAACAGACCCAAGCCTATCGCTTGTACTTGATCGATGACACCGCCGTCGTGGCTTTCCGCTCTGACCATTCTCAGCGCTGTATTAACGGCCATGCGCCCAACTGAACGGGCAAAGCAGGACTAACCTCCCGGCAGATCTCCTGACCGACGACGACAGACAAATCGGAGTTGTTGCGAGCAACCATACGCTCGTCTTGCCAGGCTTGGATTCAACGTATCGAAGCTAGCTCTATCATCAAGCTGCAGAGCGGGATCCAGCCCATGTCGTGATCGCTTGAGCTATAGCGCTTGGCTGCTCAGACATTAAGCCGCGCGCTCGACATGGTCCAAACTTTCTGGTCTTCGGCCGACTGAGCTCTAAAGCCAATAGACCACGAATCTCGACCAGACATGTCAGCTCAGCATTTCAAGTTGAAGAAAGCACGCATCCGTTCTTGCCGTTTTCCTTGGCCTGATAGAGGGCGCGGTCTGCAGCCTGGATCAGAGCTTCGTCGGAATCGACCTTTTCATGCCATAGCGCTATGCCGATGCTCGCACTGACGCCGATGGTGAGAGCGCCGCGCGGACTGCTGAGCAAATACGGCTGGGCCAGCATGTCGCAAATATGTTGGCATCGCTGCAGCAACGACGATATGTCAACGACCTCTTCGAAGACCAGTGCAAATTCGTCGCCGCCCAGCCGAGCCACGGTATCGTTAGCACGTACTTCACTGCTCAAGCGTTCCGCAATGGTTTGCAGCAGCGCATCGCCCGCCAAGTGGCCATGGGTATCGTTGACGGCTTTGAAGCCGTCTATATCAATCAGTACCAGCGCGAAATTGTGATCTTTTCGGGAACCGCGCTGCATGGCTGTACGTAGCCGATCGTGAAATAGCACGCGATTTGGCAACCCTGTCAGCATGTCATGCGTCGCTTGATGACGTACCCGCGCCTCGACGCGCTGGCGCTCGGCAATTTCCATCTGCAACTGCTGATTACGCGAAGACAACTCTTCCAGGGTTTGCTGCAATTGCATTCTTATCGTGTGGAGCTCAAGAAACACGCGCACCTTCGATTGCAGGATCACATCGTTGATCGGCTTGGTAATGTAGTCGACCGCGCCGGAACGATACCCTTTGAGACGATTGAGATCGTCGGCGTAAGCGGCGGTGACGAAGATCACCGGCGTATCGTGCAGCTGCTCGGCTTCACCAAGTAAGGCGGCCACTTCGAAACCGTCGATATCCGGCATGTTCACATCAAGAAGAATCAGTGCAAACCGCTGATCCAGGCATAGCGATAGCGCTTCGTTGCCACTGATCGCCTCGACCAGCTCAGCACCACAATTGGCCAGCAGATATCGCATGGCCACCAGATTGGCATGGGTGTCATCGACGACCAGAATCTTTGGAATGGTAGGAGTCATACCAGGCACAGTTGATTGAGCAAAGGGGCGATATCGGCAAGGCCAACGCAATAATCCGCACCGGCCAGATCCAGCGCGGCCTGCGGCATGGTGGCTACTTCGGCATCGGCAGGCGATTGCACGACGGCCATGCCGCCACGCTGACGAACTCGTTGCAGGCCAGCGGCGCCATCGGCATTGCCACCGGTCAAGATCACGCCGATTAGCGAATCGGCCCAGACTTCAGCGGCGGAGCTGAACATGACATCGATGGATGGCCGCGCGTAATTCACCCGCGGATCGATCGACAAGGCGAAATGCAGGTCCCTTTCCACCAGCAGGTGATAACCGGGAGGGGCGAGCTGCACCGTAGCCGAGCGTACAAGCTGGCGCTCGACGGCTTCGATAACCGGCAGGGCCGAAACGCGACCAAGCACTTCGCACAGTAAGTCCATGGTGTCCGAACTGCTGTGGCAACAAACCAGAATGGCCTGCCGGATTCTGCTATCGAGGTTGCTGATAACGGCTTTGAGGGCATCCACCCCACCTGCTGAGCAACCAATGGCGATAGCGGTCGGTGTCCTCATGAAAGTGCAGGCTCCGGCTGGCTGGCCAGTCGATAGATACGCACAGGCTCGGCAAACGCTGAGAAATTCGCAGCGGCCGACGCATAGTCAAGGCTTTCGCGCATACCCAGACCAAGAAAGCCGCCGCGAACAAGACTGTTTCGAAACAGCGACAACACCCGGTCCTGCAGCGGGTTGGAAAAGTAGATCAGCACGTTGCGGCACAGAATCAGATGAGCCTCACAAAACACCCCGTCGGCGACCAGATTGTGGCGGGCAAAGGTCACATGTCGCCGCAAGCGTTGATCAAGTTTTAGCAGGTTGTAGCGTGCGCTGTAGTAGTCGGCCAGTGAGTGAGTGCCACCGGATGCCTGATAGTTGCGCGACCACTGCTGAGCCTCGCGAGCGTTATAGATGCCGGCCTCGGCTTGTTCCAGCGCCCGTTCGCTCAGATCCGTGGCGAAGATCTGCGACCGTTCGTACAGCCCCGCCTCTTCCAGCAAGATCGCCAGCGAATAGACCTCTTGTCCATGCGCACAACCGGCTTGCCAGATATTGATCTGCGGATAGGAAGCCAGCAATGGCAGCACCTGTTCGCGAAGCACGCGGAACATGGCCGGGTCGCGAAACATATCCGAGGCGGGCACGGTAAGCCCTTCCAGCAACCGCGGCAGCAACTGCGGCTCATGTAGTACATGCTCGATCAGGCCGCTGATCGTCTTGCACTCCATTTGATCGGCCAACTGTTGTACGCGGCGTGTCAGTGAAGCCGGCGCATACTGGCTGAAATCATAGCCATGACGACGCTGCAGCGCCTGCACGAACAGCTCGACTTCGATGGTGTCCAGATCGGAGGTATTCATGGCGGGCTTATCGACATCAGTCGCGCAGCCATACATGCATGATGGAGGCAAGCTTGTCCAGGTCGATCGGCTTGGATAGGTAATCGTTGGCGCCTGCATCCAGGCATTGCTCACGATCGCCGCGCATGGCCTTGGCAGTAAGCGCGATGATCGGCAGACGGCCAAACAAGGGTTGAGCGCGAATCGCGCGGGTAGCTTCATAGCCGTCCATGCCCGGCATCATGATGTCCATCAGCACAAGTTCTAACTGCGGATTCTCGGCAAGCGCTTGCAGCGCCTTATGACCATCCTGGGCCACGCTGACCTGCATGCCCCAGCTACGCAGTACCTTGGACAGAGCGAACAGGTTGCGCATATCGTCATCCACCAGCAGTACCCGATGCCCATGTAAGCCTTCGAAATTGGCGGGCACGGTGCTGCCCACCTGGCTTGGCGTGTGGCGAATGCTGTGCAGGAACAGGCTGACTTCATCCAGCAGGCGCTCCGGCGAGCGCGCGCCCTTGATCACGATGCTGTCGGTGTACTGGCGAATGCGCAGGTTCTCTTCGCGACTCAGCTCGCGGCCCGAATACACCACCACCGACGGAGTGCTGCCACTCTCGGCCAGCTTCTCCAGCAGATCCAGGCCTGACATGCCTGGCAGGCCGAGATCGAGCACGATGCAGTCGTAACCGACTTCCGAAATTTTCTGCAAGGCCTCTTCACCGGAGCCGGCTTCGTTGATCACGATATCGTCCTGGCTCAGCAACCTGCGCACGGCACTGCGCGCGTCGACGTCGTCGTCGACTACCAGCAGGTATCGCGTGCGCCCCTCGGCGAAATGAAGCAATCGCTCAAAGGCGTCGTTAATCGCCTCCCGGGTCACCGGCTTGGTGAGAAAGCCGACGGCACCCAACTCGCGCCCGCGCCCGGCATCGTCGGTTGCCGAGAGGAAATGCACGGGGATATGCCGGGTCGTAGGATCGGCCTTGAGTCGTTCAATCACCGTCCAGCCGTCCATGCCTGGCAGCATCACATCGAGCAAAACGCCGATCGGGTGGTAACGGCGTGCCAGCTCAAGGCCGCTTTCACCATCCAGCGCATGCAGCATGCGGTGACCTTTCTGCCGCACGATGTCGGCAAGAATACGGGCGAACGACGGGTCATCTTCGACAATGAGAATCGCACTGTCCCCTGGCACAATGCGATCGCGGTCGTCGCTTACGCCTTCAGCGGGCAGCAGGGCCCGTACGACGGGGCGTGTAGTCGACACATGGCCCATCGTCGATGCACCGATTGTTGCGGCAGCATCGTGGCTCCGCTCGGGCAGCAGCAACACGAATTCGCTGCCCTGATCGACTTCGCTACGCAGCACGATATCGCCGCCAAGCAGCTCGGCCATGCGCCGCGAAATGCTCAACCCCAAACCGGTACCGCCGAACTGCCGGCTAGTGCCGCTATCTGCTTGTTCGAAGGCGTTGAAAATGCGCTCTAGTTTCTCGGCAGGTATGCCGATGCCGCTATCTTTCACACTGATCGCCAGCAAGGCTTGGCCGCCCAGCGTTTCCGGCAGGGGTAAATCGCCGGCTGGACGACTGATGTGAACAAACACCGAGCCTCGGCTAGTGAATTTGAAGGCATTGGCGAGCAGATTATTGATGACCTGCTCTAACCGGTTCGGATCGGTATGAATCTGCGCCGGCAGGTCGTCGTCGACCATCACGTCGTAGTGGACTTTTTTCTCGCGGGCAACGTGATCGAAATTGCGGCGCAGGCTGCGCGCAAGACTCTGCAGCGAATAGCTGACCAGCGACAGCTCCATTTTGCCCGCTTCGATCTTGGACAGGTCAAGGATGTCGTTAATCAGGCGCAGCAAGCTGGAGCCCGAATCATGGATGATGCGCGCCGATTCAACTTGCTCGGCATCCAGATTGCCTTCGCGATTGTCGGCCAGGTTTTGCGACAGAATCAGCAAGCTGTTCAGCGGCGTACGCAGCTCGTGCGACATATTGGCAAGGAACTCGCTCTTGTACTGGCTGGCGCGTGCCAGTTCCTCTGCCTTCTGCGAAGTCTCCGACTGCAAGGCCTCCAGCTGCTGTTTTTGATGACGAAGCGTGTCGGTCTTGAGCCGCAATTCCTCATTAGAGGCCTGTAGCTCGTCGGTCTGCACACGCAGCTCTTCCTCTGAAGCCATGAGGCGTTGCGACTGCTCCTCCAGCTCAAAGGTCTTTGCCTCCAATGTGTCATTGGTATCGCGTAGTGCCTGTTGCTGTTGGCGCATGGTGACGCTGGAAACACGCAGTTCGTCGGCCTGTTCGCGCGTCTGTTCGAGCAGATCACGGGTGCTCACCGCGCGATTGAGGTTTTCCAGGGTCAGGGCGGCCATCCGCAACAGTTCGTCCAGCAATTGCTGATGCAGCGGCGACAGCGGCGCAAAACCGGCAAATTCCAGTATGCCGATCAATTGATCGCGCAACTGCATCGGCAGAATCGTCACGTGACGCGGCAACGCTGTACCGCTGGCAGAATCGATACGCAAATAGTTTTCGGGCACATGATCAAGCACGATCGGCTGGCGCGAAAGCGCACATTGACCGACCAGGCCTTCGCCAGGCACATAGGTATCGGGGCTATTCGATAGCCGCAGTCCATAACTACCCAGCAAATCGAGTCGCCGGCGCGCATCGTCGTAGCCGTAGAACAGCGCCACCCCGGCCTGCAACAAAGGCGCGAGCTGCGTCGTAAGCCGCTCGGCGAAGTCACGATGGTTGGTGGCCTCTTGCAAGCTGCTCGAAATCGCCGCCAGTTGGCTCTTCAACTGAGCTTGCTGCTCGGTTTGGATAACCATCTGCTTGAAGATTTGCAAGGCGCGTGCGATCTCGCCAATTTCGTCGTTGCGCCGTACGCCGTGGATTTTTATGCTGTGACCATGCGCGAAGTCAGCCATATCACCAGCAACCCAAATAGCAGCCCGATCACCGCGCTGAAGATATTGACATAAAACGTTTGGCTCACCAGGTGTTCTACGCCACGAGTACGCAGCGCCAGCAGCTGGCGCTCGGTGTCCTTCATTTCATCCAATGCTGCCGCGTAGTCTTCGACTCTTACGCTACGATGCGCAATGTAGTCGGCCTGGATCCGCGCGACCTCTTGCGCGCCTGCCTGGGCATCGGCGGACTGCAACGCCGTCTTGGTCGCCGTCAGCATGGTTTGCAATTCGCGCGTCCATTGCGCGACCAGTGCATTGATATGATCGATACGAAGCTGTTGCAGCGGGTTGTCGCTGGTTAGCTCACGCAATTGCAATAGCTGCTCCTGAAAAGCTTTTACGCTGGCGTCCAGCCGGGCCAGTTCGCTGGCACTGTGGGTAAGCAGAAAACCACGCAGGCCAAGCTGGCCCGTCACGGCGGTGCGCTGAAGTCCCTCGATTTCCAGCAGCACCTGATAGGTGTGATCGGCCCAATGCCGCGCTTCGGTCTGCTTATTGTGCGAGCCTACGTTGATCAGGCTATTGATCATTAACAAGCTAAGCATCAGGCCGATGGCCAGGATGATCTTGTGGCGTATCGGCAGATTGGCCAGCCACGAATACCTCTTCTCTCGAGTCGATGTCACGTTGGACGTTGGCATGCGAAATCCTACAGATCTGACAGTGAGGCGCCCATGCCTGTTCAGGAAGGCCGGGGCGACAGTCATGGCGACTAGATGGGCAGATTAGCTACATGGTCATGGGCGCGATAGTCGCCGGCAAAACACCACCTGATCAAGGTAACCATTGCCCGCCCAGACCGCTTCGCCGTTTAAGCACGAGGGGCGGCCAGGTCGTCCAGCACAGCACTTTCAGCGCCTGGCCCCTTCCACATGCTGGCGCAGCGCATCCACAAAGACTTTGACCTTGAGCGCACGCTGCGTCGAGGCGGGAAAAACCGCATAGATGCCACCTTCGGGCAACTTCCATTGCGGCAACACCCGGATCAGCCGGCCAGCGTCGATATCCTGGCTTACGGTGAAATCCGTCATGACGCCAAAACCGGCGCCAGCCAGCACGACTTGCTTCAGCGCAACCACCGAGTCGGCGCTAAACACCGGGTCGAAGAAGACCTCCTCGGCTTCGCCCGATGCCCCGGCAAACGTCCATTGGACCGGTTTGTTGAGCACCGAGAACGCCGCCATCGGTCGCCCCGACAGGTCCCGCGGCGACCTCGGCAGGCCGCCGGCTCGCAAAAGACTTGGGCTGGCGACCAGCCACAGCGAAAAGCTGCCCAGTTTCACTGCTTGGTGGCTGGAGTCGGCCAGCCAGCCCAGACGGATACCGACATCGACTCGTTCGGCGACCAGGTCCAGCACGCGATCGGCGGTGATCAGTTCGATACGTAGCGAGGGGTGCACCTGGGTCAACGCCGCGGCGACCGGGGCGACCACGGTGGCGGCATAATCCATCGGCGCCGTTACCCGCAGGGTGCCAGTGACTTCGCCACTATGGCAACGCGCCGATTCAATCGCTGCTTCGGCTTGCTCGACAATGGCGCGGCTCGCCTCATAGAACGCCCGCCCGGCCTCGGTCAAGCTCAGGCTGCGGGTGGTGCGCACCAACAAAGTCGCGCGAAGCTCAGCCTCGAGTTTCTGGATATGCGTGGTGACCAGCGCATTGGCAACCCCACGCCGTCGCGCGGCGCCAGCCAAGGTTCCCGCCTCGACCACCGCGACGAACACCGCCAAGCGGTTGAGATTGATATCGCTGACTTCACTCATGGAATCGTTAGCTCGGCGCAAAGAGGCTTTGACGGCCGATCATCTTACGGGTAATGGCGCGGCTCTTTTGCTTACCCGCGCAAAGGCGCAAACGAAACCCATCGACCAGCGGATCCAAGTGGTTGTCGTCAGCGGAGCCCTCCCCTGGCAGACCATCGTTCGCTTGCGATGAATAATGTATTCACCGACAGGTGCTTATGGATCGTCGGCGTTCTCTTCATCATGCGCACACCTCGACGCAAGAGCACTCATGACGATGAATATTCCGCAGATTACCCATCACTATGTTGACGTCGACGGCATCAAGGTCTTCTACAGGGAAGCCGGCCCGAAAGACGCGCCGACCTTGCTGCTGCTCCACGGCTTTCCCTCTGCGTCGCATCAGTACCGCCGCTTGATGGATGCACTGGGCGACCGCTACCACCTGATCGCGCCGGACTACCCCGGTTTTGGTCACAGCGATGCCCCTGCACCAGCCACGCTGGGTGGGCCGTTCGCCTATAGCTTCGACAGCCTTGCGGACGTTGTGGAGGGTTTCTGCCACGCACTCAAGCTGGATCGTTTCGTCGTCTATATGTTCGATTTCGGCGCACCGGTGGGCTTTCGCCTGGCCACTCGGCATCCCGAGTGGATCGAGGGCCTGGTGATCCAGAATGGCAATGCCTACATCGCCGGCCTCAGTCCGATCGCGCAAGAGTTCACCGCGATGAAACCCGGCGTCAAAGGCGCCGAGGAAGGCGTGCTCGGCCTGTTGACACTGGAGATGACCCGAAGCCAGTACCTCACCGGCGCCGCGCATCCCGAGCTGATCGCGCCCGATGGCTGGACTCTCGATCAGCATTTTCTGGATTTACCTGGCCGGGCGCAGATTCAGGTCGATCTCGCGTTGAACTACCATTCCAACCTCGCGCTATATCCGCAATGGCAAGCATGGCTACGCGAACATCGGCCACCGACGCTAATCCTCTGGGGCCGCCACGATCCGTTCTTCGTCGAAGATGGTGCGCACGCCTATCTGGACGACCTACCAAAGGCCGAATTGCATGTGCTGGACACCGGGCACTTTGCGCTGGAGGAATGCCTGCCCATAGTCACCCCGTTGATTGCGGATTTTGTCGAACGCCTCGATGACCAACAGCCGGCTAGCCAACGAGGCGCCGGCATCGCACGAGGCTGACCTTAGCGTTATCCCATCGAGACTGCCGCTGCCTCATGGCCATAAGCCGTTCCGCCGCGATGGCGAACGGGCAGCAGCTTCGATCGGCAGCAGTCGCACGATCTGGCGGCTGAGCATCGGCGCTCAACAAGTATTGACGCCAGACACGTTCTTTTTGCCTCTCATGTGCAGCTCTCAAGCTCCCCGCAAAGGATGTCCCATCCCATGAAAGTTGTTCTTACCCTCATTGGCGGCCCGACGGCCTTGATCGAAGTGGCAGGCACGAGGCTGTTGACCGATCCGACTTTCGACCAGCCACAAGCTTATGACGCCGGTACCATCACCTTGGTCAAACGAACCGGACCAGCCACAGACCCAGCCTCATTGCTGCCGATTGATGCCGTGCTGCTCAGCCACGACCACCATTGGGACAACCTCGACCATTCAGGGCGAGCCTTTCTCTCGCAAGCACCTCGCGTACTGACAACCCCGGCCGGCGCATCCCGGCTGGGCGGCAGTGTCGAGGGACTGAAGACATGGCAAAGCGTCGTGCTCCACGGGACTGAAAAACAAGAAGTGCGCGTAACGGCAACCCCCGCACGGCACGGCCCCGTGGGGATCGAACCGATCAGCGGCGATGTCGTGGGCTTTGTGGTGACTCCAGAGCATGGCAGTGGCAGCATCTACGTGTCGGGCGACACCGTTTGGTACGAGGGCGTTGCCGCGATCAAGGACAAATTCGACATCCGGCTGGCGATTCTGTTCACCGGCGCAGCGCAGCCGCGGGGCAGTTTTCACATGACCATGGGCAGCAATGACGCCATCGAGTTTGCGCACGCGTTCCCGCAAGCCCATATCGTCGCCATTCACAACGAAGGCTGGGCGCATTTCGTCGAAAGCCAGGGCGAACTCGCCCGATCGTTTGCCACGGTAGGCCTTGCCAACCGATTGACCAGCCTTGAACGAGGCGTTCCAGTCGCGTTTGAAATTTGATGCGGATGCCTTGCCATCTTGGCGCATCGCCTCGCCCAGCTTGCCGCCATCAAGCACCAGCGTGTCGATAGAAAAGCGCGGATCGCCACCAGCGACGATGGTCTTCTTTTAGGGAAGGCCATCTTCTGCTTTATGCTCCGTCCCAATAAAGGGCCCGGCCTCACAGACTCGGTTTCAACCGAGCGAAGACAAACGCTACCTATCGTTTCGAAACTCACATCCAGCATGGGTGATCACGCATGTCCTTTCCCGTTTGTGCAACCTGTGGCACACAGTTCGCCGAATCCGCAAAGCCGCCGACCGCCTGCCCGATCTGCGAGGACGAGCGGCAGTATGTCGGCTGGTCCGGTCAAACCTGGACCACTCACGAAGAGCTGGGCATCAAGCACAAGCTCCACCTCGACCAAGAAGAGGGGCTGCTGACCATCGGCCTCGACCCTGCCTTCGCCATCAATCAGCGCGCACTCCTGTTGCCGACCGACGCGGGTAACATCCTGTGGGAATGCCTAAGCCTGGTGACGCCTGAAGCGGTCGCCGCGATCAAGGCTCGCGGTGGGCTGGATTACATCGTGATCTCGCATCCGCATTTTTATGCATCGATGGTCGAATGGAGCGAAGCCTTTGGCGGCGTACCCATTCTGCTGCATGAGGCCGATAAGGCGTGGGTGCTACGACCCTCGCCGCAGATCCGATTTTGGAGCGGTGACGAGCACCGACTTTCGGACACGGTCACCTTGATTCGCTGCGGTGGACATTTCGACGGCAGCACGGCGTTGCATTGGAAGCGCGGCCCGCATGAAGGCGGCGCACTGTTTCCGGGTGATGCCTTGCAAGTAGCGATGGACCGTCGCCATGTCACCTTTATGTATAGCTACCCCAACTACATCCCGATGCGGCCAGTGGATGTCCAGTACATCCAATCACGCCTACAGGGTTACGCATTCGTCGACCTGTTCGGCTTTAGCGCGAAAAGAAACATCATTGGAGGGGCGCGCGAAGCCGTGAACCGATCTTTTGACCGCTACCTCAAGGCGGTTTCGGTGTAGTGATCGCGCATGACCTCTGAGCTTGGCTCGGACGATTTTTCGTCACCTCGTTGTCGATGTAAGCGCCAATGCGCAAATCGTTGCCTCCCAGCTGAGGCAACGTTAGCGCGCATAGGTCGAGCCGGCTTGGCACGAGTCCACCCTGGCGATCGATAACGCATCGGCCATGCCTGGACGAAACACGGGTCAGCATGCCCTGCCCTGTTGTCAGCTTGTGCGCTATCTAAGCTCTTTGCGAATGACCCGCTTCAAACCTGAGCAGAGCTCACTTACCGCGCAAACTTTAATGTCAACGAAGCCGAGTGCTAGCGCCACCTCACGTATCGTGTTGTCGGTGATATCCGTTGGCAGCTTTGCGGTTTTCTTGGGCCACGAAATCCATGCCGCGGCGGCATGGTTTAGCGATTTACACAAAATTTCCAGCTCGGCTTTCAGCTGTGCTTTGCTGTCGCTGAAAACATGCATGATGCCCGCCTAAAGGTTGACCTCCCTTTCGAGCATGACGCCCAGCGGTATCGGCGCAAGCGGCTGAGCATGAAGCGCGGGTCGCGTCTACTTAGACCAAAGCATCCGGCCCAAGCCTTTCTAAGGCAGGGCTCTCGCCTCGACCATTCACTACCTTGCTTGCATGCGGTGCTTCATCGATCGCTCGGCTGTCTCCGAACGAGCCGTCACACCAAAGCATCATCGCCAACCCGCCATCCGGATAAGTCGGAAAACGATGACATTTCGCATCGCCTGCAAATACCCATAGCACTTATCAGCACAAAATAACCAAAAATCGACACATCGAATAGATTGACCATTATATAGATCCATTCAATAGGCGTTTTCACGAACTTTTTTTAATTCACCCATTCATTACACCAAAAACTACCCGGCTGATCATTTATTTCATCCGTTGTCGCAGTCCGTGCGATGACCGCCGCCTATCATGTCTCTCGTAGCAGGGACTTCCAGCACTACACCACACCGATTAAGACCGCCCTTCCCGCGACAGCAGGACGGTCTGCTGCACCTTGTCGCATCACTGCAATCTAAGGAGAACATTGATATGTCCAAGACTCGTACCCAATGCGCACTGCTAGCCGCCAGCCTTTTGCTTGCCGTCACCGCAGCCTTGCCCGCAAGCGCTCAGTTGGCGACAGCCGCCATCACGCCGGCCACACCACCCGACAGTAACCTCTTCACCACGTATTCCTTCAACAACACCTACACCAGCGCCTACTTGAGCGTGTGCGGCTCGACGCAGGGATCAGAAGGCTGCTACGGCGGCGGCTCCATCGGTCCGTTCGGCCGGGCTGGCGCACTGATCGAAGGCAATGAATCGGTGGATGTGGCGACCGGCACCGTTACCCGCTACATCTATGTCGTCGATGAAGCGGTCAATAATGGAACCGGCGTAACCCTGTATGTCTATAAGAAGACCGATGTCGTGACCTCAACGTTTGACACGGTCAATATCAGTCTTGCCAACACCGTCGTTCTTCCTCTCAAAGGCGGGGTGAGCGCAAAAACTTATATGGCCGCAGATAACGACTTTCTCTTTATCGGCACCGATCAAAGCTCATTTGCTGTTCGGGTGCAAAAGTCCAACCTGGCGATCAACCAGGTCGGTGGCTTTTCCCCGCCCATCAATGTGTCTGCCATCACATCCGATAAGTATGGTTTCGTCACGGTGACCTTCGGTGGCATCAGCGGTTCCGACGGCTTCTACACCTTCGGCCCCAATGGCAGCATGGTCGAAGACGGCGGCGGTGCCGATTTTATGGTCGGCAACTCCACCGGCCTGTCGACGGCTAATCTTGCAACGACTAGCGCGACGCCTACGGTGCGGATGCATGTTCGATTCAAGAACCCTGCGTTGCAAAACACAGCAAGCCACTGAGCACGCGCTAAATAATGGCTTATGCCAAGCGGTATCCGCACAGCACGGCTGACGCCGTGAACTGATACCCACGACGGTCGACATGGATGGTTGACCTGGTGTGAGCATTGATGAAGCTGTGGTCCAGAGGCTTTACCACAGCGTTACTCGTTGCCGTGCTTCAACAAGCGTTATGCCAACCCGGCCCCTAAGTCACGTATGGCTTAGGGGCTTTTCGTTGGCTTGGCTGGAATCGCCTGCTCCCGTTTCAACCGCGGCGCTTAGCGAATCGACATCGATCCATCGATGCACGATCCGTGGCATCAGGCGTTTGGGTCGAGCTGTTGTTGCATTCTCTGGCCCAACGCAGCCTTGGTTTAGTGCGATTCGACAGCAGACATCAGCAGAGCGTGTTTCAAGCGCACCAAACCCAGTGCGAAGGTATGAGCATAGTCGCGTCATCGATAGTCACGGCGACCACCTTGCTCTTGCGTACAAAACCCACGTGGCGAAGCAGTTTCTGCATGCTTTGCGAATGCGCCATGCAAAAACACTCGACGATCGTCCCTGCCGAAGCTTCGGCCAAAAAATGCTGCACCAGTGTCTCGCCCACGCCATGGCGGCGAAACTTCTGGTCAACGACGACATACTCGATGGTCACGACTTGTTGACCATCCTCGTTGCGAGCATACGAAGCCAGCGCCGCCCCCATCGTGCCCGTGTTCGAACGGACAACCACAAATTGCGAAGACTCGAAAAACCGTCGAAGCACCCATTGACGGCTCAGAATGGCCTTGGCACACCTTAAGGCCAACGCATTCTGCGCTTGGCGTGTACTGCAGCCCTCTACGCTGAAATGCCCTTGAGCAACCCCGGACGTTACCTCGGAAAGCAGAAAAAGAATGTCCCACGGCTGCGCCTGTACTGCGTGGTGACGCGGCACGATCGACTTGCTTGAACACGGCATGGTTTGCGCGACTCGCCCCTAAAGATGCCTCTTAAACGCATAAGTGCACCGTTGGTTGATCGCCTCGCACCGCAGCCACGTAGGCCATCTCATGCATAGCGACAACGCAGGGCCTAGCCATTCATAAAAACTATCGATTCAATAAAATCAATTGATTTCCATCATGGATCAACACGCCCTAGCATCGGCCGCGGCGGACCTTGGCAGGGACTAAGCCAGGCCGCCCGGCACTCACGCCCTATGGGAGGCTTATATGAAACGCGCAACCGCCAAATGTGGCCGGCAGCTAGCGTTGTCGATCGCCACCGTACTCGCTGTATCTGCATCGGCTCACGGATTTCCGGCCGATCCGCCCTCGAAGGCTTCACCCCCAAGCAGCTATTCCCCGGTTATCGAACCCGACTTCCAAACCACGATGTCGCACATGTCGGCGGCAAAAGCTGGAGTCATGCAGCGGCAGATGAATTTGCTGCGACAGCGCTACGATCTTGCTGATCGGCCGGCCCCAGGGGTCAGCATGTCTCGGGGCAAACCCGTACAAGAAGGTGTTCGGGTTCGCCTTGGCGCAGGAACCAGCTGGGATCAATTGGCCTCGATGACCCCGGATGAAATCAAGAACAAGAATGTGTTCCCCGCAGGCTTTCTTCCCCTGCCCCATCCCAATCATCCCGAAGGCGGCATGTTGTTTCCGCACTTTGAGATCGAGCGGATCAAGCAGCAAGACAATCGTGATCTAAGCCGTTTCGACCTGGATTTCGATTTGCCCGATCATTTCCTGCCGGAATTCCCTGCGGGCATCTATCTGACCACGCGACCCGATCTTGGCGATGTATCGAAGGGCAAGCTGGTCAGCATCGACAATTACTATGAGCTGTTCAACGGCACACTCAATCCCAAGCAGTTGGAAGGCCTACGGCTGCTGGTTACGCCATTTCCACAGCAGCAATTCAACGCCACCGGCGATCGCCGCTCGGTGCGTCCAAGCCTGGGTGTCGCCTGTTTCGATTGTCACGCCAACGGACACACCAACGGGGCAACACATCTGGTCGGCGATATTCGACCGCAAGAATTTCGCCACCGCATCCAGACTCCATCACTGCGCGGCGTGAATATTCAGCGGCTTTTCGGCTCGCAACGTGCGTTGAAAACCATCGAAGACTTTACTGAGTTCGAGCAGCGCGCCGCCTATTTCGACGGCGACCCGCTACTGGCCACCAAGAAGGGCATGAATATTCTCGAGCGTGGCAGTCAAGTGCATGACATGGCCGAGTTTGAAGAGTTATTGGATTTTCCACCGGCACCGAAGCTCGGCTGGGATGGCAAGCTCGACCCAGGCAAAGCGACAGAGTCCGAGTTGCGTGGCCAGGCCATTTTCTTTGGCAAGGGTCAATGCAGTAGCTGTCACGAACCGCCGTATTACACCGATGGCAACATGCACAATCTGCAAGTCGAGCGCTTCTACAAACCGCAGATGATCAACGGCATGATGGCCAGCGCTGACGGCCCCATCAAGACGTTCCCGTTGCGCGGCATCAAGGACGCCCCACCGTATTTGCACGATGGCCGGTTACTGACGCTCGACGACACCGTGGAGTTCTTCAACCTGGTGCTAGGTACCAAGCTCAACGGACAAGAGAAGCAGGATCTGGTCGCCTTCATGCGGCAACTATGAGGCACTAGGTCGTATCGACGGACTGCCCGGCCCGGGTACCAGGCAGTCCGTTTTATATATCCGGCAGCTAGATCACCGAAGCCTTGCCACCATCCATCGGAATCACGGCTCCCGTGACATAGCTGGCCAGTGATGAAGCAAGAAATAGCGCCACGTTGGCGACTTCCTCGGGCTCGGCTACCCGGCCTAGCGGAATCTCCGCCACTTGCCGGGCCAGCACCTCATCGGTGGAGTGCCCGCTAGCCCGTGCGGCAGCCTCAAGCCCTTCTTGCTGACGCTCGGTGCGGGTAATCCCCGGATTGATCACATTGACCCGGATGCCCTTGCTCGCATAAGCATTGGCGTAGCCCACCGAGGCCAGCATCAATGCCGCATTGGCCGAGCCACCGGCGATATGGAGCGGGTTCGCCTGTCGGCCACCCTGCCCGACGATATTGATGATGCTGCCATACCCCCGCGCGGCCATACGACGAATGACCGGGTCAATGCTATGCATATAGGTGAAGTACTTGGCATCCATCGCGGCATGTATCGCACTGACATCCAGCTCGGCCGGCGGGGTACGACGCGCGGCGCCTGCGCAATTGATCAACACCTCGATCGGGCCGTGATCGGCTTCGATATGGTCAATCGCCTTTTCGGTTGCGGCGCTGTCGCACAAATCGGCGGCCCGTACCGCCATCTGCAAACTCTTGCCTTGCAGTTGCCGCTGCGCGGCTTGCAGGCGAGCCAGGTCGCGCGAGATACCGATCACGATGGCGCCCTCACGGGCGAAAGCCTCGGCACAAGCCAGCCCAATGCCTTTACTTGCCCCGGTAATCACCACAACGCGACCGTTCAAACCAAGATCCATACCGACACTCTCTAGCTATGGGATGGCGCATTGGAGCATGAAGCCCCGCCGACGTGATGACTGTCATCTGCGATGGCTGATCTCCGCCCCTGCTATGTCGCCAGGCGGAGGCAGATCATTTCCATCACCAGGCGGACTCCCCAGGAGGGGCCGCAGCAACACCTCCAAGCCCGGCAAACCCATATAGGCCATCAGTCATGTTGCGAAATCGCATCCTGCCTGTTGACGGATAAAAACATGGTGTTATAGTTCACTACAACACCGGTCAACGAGATCACTAAGGAGAACCCCATGAAAGCGCAGAACCTGTTCACATTGGCAGCCGCCACCTTGCTTACTGCCGCCACCCTGGCCTCACTCGATCACAACGTCCTCACAGCCCCCGCTCAACAGATCAATGGCGCCAAAGTCATCAATCTGAGCCCGCTCGAAGTACGCCCCAGCGCCGAAGACCTGCGCGCAGCCGCCCTGACCGAAGCGGGCATGGTCAGCGCCGCTGCCACCAGCGCGATCAGCCGCGGTGCCGAAGCCGGAGCCAGCTTGATCGGCGCGCAGTTAGTCATGCCCTACTATTCGTTTGGCTCCAAGCTCGGCCGCATCAGTAAGGAATAACCCATGACCATTACCTGGAACGACAGCGTCCCGATCTATCGCCAGCTACGCGAACGCGTGGTCGCGATGATCCTGGACGGCGCCTTGAACGAGGGCGACCCGCTGCCGTCAGTACGCCAGGTTGCAGCGGATTATCAGATCAACCCGCTGACCGTCTCTAAGGCGTATCAGGAACTGGTCGACGATCAACTGGTAGAGAAAAGGAGGGGGTTGGGCATGTTTGTCACCGATGGAGCCCGCGATGCGCTGCTCAAATCCGAGCGCGAGCGCTTTCTACGCGAAGAATGGCCGGTACTGTTCGCCAGGCTGCAACGCTTGGGCCTGGATCTGAAAACCCTGATGCGCGAAGCACCGGAACAGCCAGGGAGTCAGCCATGAATGCCGTGATCACTGCCAGCGGCCTGAGCAAACGTTACAAAAACACCCATGCCCTGGATCAGCTCAATTTTCAGATCGACTCAGGCCGCATCGTGGGTTTGATCGGCCCTAACGGCGCCGGCAAAACCACCGCCTTGAAGGCCATTCTCGGCCTCACCGATTTCCAGGGACAACTCAATGTGCTGGGTTTCGACCCGCGAACCCAGCGCAACCAACTGATGGAACAGGTTTGCTTTATCGCCGATGTTGCCGTGCTGCCGCGCTGGATCCGCGTGCGCGAAGCCGTCGACTTTGTCGCCAATGTGCATCCGCGCTTTGATCGCGCCAAGTGCGAAGCCTTTCTGGCGCGCACCAAGCTGCAGCCAGAACAGCGCGTCAAGCAGATGTCCAAAGGCATGATTGTGCAATTGCATCTGGCCTTGGTCATGGCCATCGATGCCCGCCTGCTGGTCCTGGACGAGCCGACTCTTGGCCTGGACATTCTCTATCGCAAGCAGTTCTACCAAAGCCTGCTCGAGGATTACTTCGACGAGAACAAAACCATCATCGTCACCACCCATCAAGTCGAAGAAATCGAACATATCCTGACCGATCTGATGTTTATCCGTGACGGCAAGATCGTTCTCGACGCTGATATGGAAGCCATCGGCGAGCGCTTTGCCGAAGTCATGGTCAGCGCCGACAAAGCAGCCATGGCGCGTCAAATGAGCCCACTGGACGAGCGCCAGGTCTTCGGCAAAAGCATTTTTCTGTTTGATGGTGCCGACCGCGCCGTGCTCGAAGGCCTGGGCGAAGTCCGGCGACCATCCGTCAGCGATCTGTTCGTCGCCACCATGAAGGGAACCTACGCATGAAAACCTTCTTTTGGCTCGTCAAACGCGAGTACTGGGAAAATCGGGGTGGCTTTCTCTGGGCACCCATCATTACCGGCGGCATCTTTCTGCTGCTCAATATCATGGGAATCATCGCCGCGGAAGTGATTGGTGCGCGTCACGGGGTGCTGGCCAACGGCAACCTCAACTCACTGGTCGCCCATGCGAACGCCGGTGACATGGCCGATGTCGGCAACGCACTCGACGTGGCGCTGCTCTCTTCAATGTGGCTGATCAGCATCGTGATGGGCTTTGTCGTGCTGTTCTACTGCCTGGGCTCGCTCTACGACGACCGTCGCGATCGCAGCATCCTGTTCTGGAAATCGTTGCCGATCTCCAATATCAGCACGGTGCTATCGAAAGTAGTCAGCGCCACCGTCGTGGCTCCCGTTATCGCGGTTATCGCCGGCATCGTGTTTGGCATGCTGCAGCTACTGATTTTCACCCTGGTGCTGTCATTCCACGGGATCAACGCATGGCAACTGTTGCTGCTGGCACATCCGGTGCGCGCCGTACTCTCCTCGCTTTGCTCAATTCCGCTTTATGCCCTGTTTGCGCTACCCGCCGTGGGTTGGCTGATGTTTTGCTCGGCATGGGCACGCAGCAAACCCTTTTTATGGGCCGTGGCAACCCCTGCATTGACCGGCCTGATGCTTAGCTGGTTCGGCATCATGGACTTGTTCAATCTATCGACGAGCTGGTTCTGGTCACATGTGGTTCTGCGCGTGCTGATCAGCGTGTTTCCAGGTTCGAACCTGGCGCTCGATGACCATAACATGACGACCTACATCAGCATCTCCAGCCGCGGCCAAAGCCCATTGAGTCTGATCGACCCCGCACAAACCTACAGTGAGCTCAGCTCACCCAACCTATGGATCGGCGTGATCGCAGGTATCGCCTTACTCGCTGTTGTCACCTGGCTCCGCCGCACTAGCGACGATAGCTGAGCTCCAGCTCGGTGGCACAACACAAAACGGGCGCCTAGGCGCCCGTTTCCGTGTCCGGCTCAGCGATTCAACCGCCGCCACCGCCACCGCCGTGAATGCCACCTTGGGTTAAGGCCATCGGATCAAGTAATGGCTTGAGCTTGTCCTTGGATAAACCCGTGGTCTCCAGCGCCACATCAAGAATCGGCCGCTTTTCTTTGTAGGCCTGCTTGGCGGTAGCGGCACCCTTTTCATAACCAATCACCGGGTTCAATGCCGTCACCAGGATCGGATTCTTGTCCAGGGCTTCTTTCACCCGCGCCGTATTGACCCGGAAACCCGCTATCGCCTTGTCCGCCAATAGCACACTGACATTGGCAAGCAGGCCGATGGATTGCAGCAAGTTGTGCGCAATCAGCGGCAGCATCACATTGAGCTGGAAATTGCCGGACTGCCCGGCAATGGTGATCGCTGCATCGTTGCCGATGACTTGCGCAGCAACCATCGCAGTAGCCTCCGGCATCACCGGATTCACCTTGCCCGGCATGATCGACGAGCCAGGCTGCAGTGCCGGCAGTTCAATTTCGCCCAGGCCAGCCAGCGGGCCGGAATTCATCCAGCGCAAATCGTTGGCGATTTTCATCAACGCCACCGCTAGGGTCTTCAACTGGCCCGATAACTCAACCGCGGCATCCTGGGCAGCCATGCCCTCGAAATAGTTGTCTGCGGGTTCGAACTTCACTCCGGTGAGTTTCTTCAGCTCACGCGCTACCGCAGGCCCGAATTTCGGATCGGCATTGATGCCGGTACCCACTGCGGTGCCGCCCTGCGGCAACCGGCGCATGCGCTTCAGGCTGTCCTCGATGCGTTCGATGGCAGAGCCGATTTGCGCCGCCCAGCCTGAAAGCTCCTGGCCGAAGGTCACCGGCATCGCATCCATCAAATGCGTACGGCCGGTCTTGGGCACGTTCTTGAGCTCACGGGCGCGCTTATCGATCACCTTTTTCAGGTGCTTGAGTGCGGGAATCAATTGCTCGCTGGTGGTCAACGTCGCGCTGACATGGATCGCGGTGGGGATGACGTCATTCGAGCTTTGCCCGTAATTGACATGATCGTTGGGATGCACCTTGGTCCCGGCACGCGCCGCAAGGTGCGCGATCACCTCATTGGCATTCATATTGGTGCTGGTGCCCGAGCCAGTCTGGAAGACATCGATGGGAAACTGACTGTCGTACGCCCCCTCGGCTACGGCCAGCGCCGCCTTGCGAATCGCCGCCGCCTGCCCCTTCTTCAGATACCCCAGGGTCAGATTGGCCTCGGCGGCAGCCGTCTTGATCAGACCGAGCGCACGGATAAACGGGCGCGGCAAATGCAGGCCGGAAATCGGAAAATTGTCTACGGCACGCTGGGTTTGCGCGCCATAAAGGGCGTCGGCGGGTACTTTTAACTCGCCCATGCTGTCATGTTCGATGCGGTACTGGCTCATACCTGGAATACCTTCGGGTGAGGGGGTGCATGACTATAAGCCCCAATTCGTCGGCCCGCCCGATGTAAAATGCCGCTTTTCCCGTTTTTGGAAGGCCCGATGTCCGCTCATGCCCTGACCGCCCTATCGCCGCTGGACGGCCGTTACGCCAGCAAGGCCGAGGCGCTGCGCCCGATCTTCAGCGAGTTTGGCCTGATGCATCGCCGCGTCCTGGTCGAGGTCGAATGGCTATTGGCGCTGGCCGCCGATCCAGGCATTGCCGAACTGCCGCCCTTTTCCCCGGCACAGATCGAACAACTGAAAGCCATCGCCAGCGGTTTCAGCCCTGATGACGGCGCCCGCATCAAGGCCATCGAAGCCACCACCAACCACGACGTCAAGGCGGTGGAGTACTTCATCAAGGAACGTATCGGCAACGATGCCGCGCTGGCTCAAGCCAAAGAATTCGTACATTTCGCCTGCACCAGCGAAGACATCAATAATCTGTCCTACGCCCTGATGCTGCGCGATGCGCGCGAACAGGTGCTGCTGCCGGCTTTCGACCGCATCATCGCGACCTTGCGCCAGCTGGCCCACACCAATGCCGCGCTGCCGATGCTTTCGCGCACCCATGGTCAGACCGCTTCGCCCAGCACCCTGGGCAAAGAATTGGCCAACGTGGTGGCGCGCCTGCAACGTCAGCGCAAGCAGCTGGCCGCCCTTGAAGTGCCTGGCAAGATCAATGGCGCGGTCGGCAATTACAACGCTCATGTGATTACTTATCCGAACCTGGACTGGCGAGCTTTCTCGCAACGTTTCGTCACCAGCCTCGGTCTCGATTACAACGCTTACACCACCCAGATCGAACCGCACGACGGCATCGCCGAGTACTGCGATGCGGTGCGTCGCGCCAATATCATCTTGATCGATCTGTCACGCGATATCTGGGGTTATATCTCGCTGGGTTATTTCAAACAGGCATTGAAAGCCGGTGAAGTCGGCTCCTCGACCATGCCGCACAAGGTCAACCCGATCGACTTCGAAAACGCCGAAGGAAATTTTGGCCTGGCCAACGCCCTGCTCGGTCATTTTGCCGAGAAGCTGCCGATCAGCCGCTGGCAGCGCGACCTCACTGACTCCACGGTGCTGCGTGCGCTCGGCACCGCCTTCGGTCATAGCCTGGTTGCGCTGGAATCGCTACAGAAGGGCTTGGGCAAACTCACCATTAATGCCGAGCGTCTTGCCGCCGATCTCGACGGCAACTGGGAAGTCTTGGCCGAAGCCGTGCAAACGGTGATGCGCCGTTATGGCCTGCCCGAGCCCTACGAGCAGTTGAAAGCGCTAACGCGGGGCCAGGGCATCACCCGTGATTCCATGCGTAGCTTCATCGACGGACTAGAGCTGCCAGCGGATGCGAAACAGCGATTGTTGGAGCTGACCCCGGGCAGTTACATCGGCCTAGCCGACGAACTCGCCAAAATCAGCTGAGTTGTATTCATCGGCTGCTCGACGCAAACAGAGCAGCCGATACTTTCAGACCGAGGCAGCAAGCAAACCGTTAGCCGCCGTCATTGGCGAAGCATGCCGCCGGCGCTCGACACAAGCGCCAGCGGCACGCGCATAACTCAGGCAATCTCGTCCGACCCTTCGTTGACACCTTCGAACAAAAAGGTCGAGAGATAACGTTCGCCGGTATCCGGCAGCATCGCCAGCAGAACCGAACCCTCCGGCGCTTTGCTGGCTACTTGCAAGGCGGCGGCCAAGGTGGCACCCGAAGAAAGACCGGTGAAGATGCCCTCCTGCTGGGCCAGCTGACGCGCCGTATCACGCGCCAACACATCGTCCACCGGCAGGATTTCGTCGACTACCTTGCGGTTCAGTACCGCAGGTACGAAATCCGGTGTCCAGCCTTGAATCTTGTGCGGCTGCCACTCCTTGCCGGATAACAACGCGGCACCGGCCGGCTCACTGGCGATCACCCGCACGTCGGGGCGGGCCACCTTCAGCACCTCGCCCACACCGGTCAGCGTGCCGCCGGTACCCCAGCCGCTGACGAAGTAGTCGAGCCGCCGGCCGGCAAAATCACGCAAGATCTCCGGCGCGGTGGTATGCCGGTGCCACTCGGGGTTGGCCGGGTTTTCGAACTGCCGGGCCAGGAACCAGCCATGCTTCTGGGCCAGCTCGGCCGCCTTGCGCACCATGCCCGAACCGCGCTCCGCCGCCGGGGTCAACAAGACCTTGCCGCCATAGGCACGGATCAATTTGCGCCGCTCGATCGAGAAGGTTTCCGTCATCACCGCCACGAACGGATAGCCGCGCGCGGCACACACCGCCGCCAACGCCACCCCGGTATTGCCGGACGTTGCCTCGATGACGGTCTGGCCCGGCTTCAAGGTGCCGCGCCGTTCGGCATCCAGAATGATTGCCAAGGCGAGGCGGTCTTTCACCGAGCCGGCGGGATTGAAAGCTTCGACCTTTACGAAAAGCTCAACATGTTTTGGCGCCAGCCGGTGCAGTTTTACGATCGGGGTATTGCCGATGGTGTCGAGGATGCTGTTGTAAATCATGGCGGTTCCTGCAGAGAGGTAAAGATGTCCGTTCGCGGATGATGCGCGATTCAGGCTAAGAATTGCGTTATCAGCATTCAGCCCCGATGGACGGCCGCAAGCACATCGGCGCGATCGGCCCTGGTCATGC
>NZ_JAPDPE010000008.1 GCF_026283955.1 Dyella silvatica
CGAGGGCTTGCATGCGATTCTCTGCGTGCACGAGTCGGGGCGATAGTTGCGGTAATGGCACTACAGGTGCAATGCCTCGCCCATCCAGGCGTTTCTTGTCAGCAACTGTGCGGCAGCATGTTAGCCTCGCGATTCACTGCCATTCGGGAGCTGTCGATGTCGTTCCTGTCACCTCTGCGCGAACTCAATCACCAGCAGCGCCATACCGTGCTGGCGAGCTTTTTGGGCTGGACGCTGGATGCGTTTGATTATTTTCTGCTGGTGTTCGTCATCGTCGGTATCTCGCATGAATTCAATGTGGATAAGACCGAGGTTACTTATGGCTTGTTCTTGACGCTTGCCGCGCGGCCGATTGGTGCCTTGCTGTTTGGCCGCCTGGCAGACCGTTTCGGTCGCCGGCCGATTCTCATGCTCGACGTCATTCTGTTTTCGCTGTTCGAGCTGGCGACTGCCTTTTCGCCTTCGCTGACGGTGCTGTTGGTGCTGCGCTTTATGTTCGGCGTGGCGATGGGCGGCGAGTGGGGGCTGGGCGCCTCACTGGCGATGGAGTCGATTCCGGCGAAGTCGCGCGGCATGGTGTCCGGGCTGCTGCAAAGCGGCTACCCCTGCGGTTTTTTCCTCGGCGCGCTGGTGAATTGGTTATTGGTCGATCACATCGGCTGGCGTGGCCTGTTCATGGTTGGCGTGGTGCCGGCGCTGTTGGTGCTGTACATCCGCCGCAAAGTGCCCGAGTCGCCGGTATGGCAGGAAACCCAGCAGACGCAGAAGCGCAGCTTGATGGAGGCGATGCAAGGGCATTGGAAGCTGGCGATTTATTTGATGCTGTTGATGATGGCATTCAACATGTTCAGCCACGGCTCGCAGGACATGTACCCGACCTTCCTGCAGGAAAACCTGCATATTCCCGCGGGCTCGGGTACGGCGTTCATGCTCACGGCCTTGCTTAATCTGGGCGCCCTCGTCGGCGGCTTGTTCTTTGGCACCTGGTCGGAACGAGTCGGCCGGCGCAAAGCGATTGCGATCGCCGCGCTGCTGGCGATTCCGGCGATTCCACTATGGGTTTATGGTGGCTCGCTGTTGTTATTGGGGCTTGGCGCGTTCTTGATCCAGGTGATGGTGCAGGGCGCCTGGGGTGTCGTGCCCACCCATCTGAATGAGCTGTCGCCTGACGCGGTGCGTGGCACCTTGCCGGGCTTTGCCTATCAAATGGGCAATTTGCTGGCGGCGATCACGGCGACCGCCCAAACCTGGCTGGCGGGTCGGCATGGTGGCGACTTCGCCTTCGCCATGTCGCTATGGATGGCCGCGGTGGCGGTGTTGCTGGCCTTGCTCGCCTGGTTTGGCCCCGAGGCGCGTGGCGTGGGCTTTGGCAAGGCGCGAGGGCGATAAGTGATGGGTATCGTCCCGTCTTTCCCGGTGCTGCTAGAATCCGCCGTTTGCACTTATGACGAGACAGGCAATGAAGGCTGGCAAGGACAAGGTCATCTCGCTCCACTACACACTTACTGTGGACGGCGAAAAGGTTGAGAGTTCGCACGATCGCAATGAGCCGCTGTGGGTATTGCTAGGCCATGGCCAGCTGATCCCGGGGCTGGAAAAAGCCTTGGAAGAGCATGAGGCGGGTGAATCGCTGCAGGTCGATGTGGCGCCGGTCGATGGTTATGGCGAGCGTCAGGAGGGCCAGATCCAGCGCGTGCCGAAGAAATATTTCCAGCAGGCGGCCAAGCTCAAGCCGGGTATGACCACGGTATTGGCGCTGAAGGAAGGTGGTCACCGCGTGGTGGTCGTGCACAAGGTCGGCATGAGCACGGTCGATGTGGATTTGAACCACCCGATGGCGGGCAAGTCGCTGCACTTCGACGTCAGCATCAACGAAGTGCGCGATGGCAGCGAAGAAGAGATCAAGCACGGTCACGCGCACCCGCCGGGTGCCGAAGCGCACTGAGCGCAGCGGATCAGATAAAACAACGGCGCCCTGAGGCGCCGTTGTTTTATCTGGTTTGCGTCAGCCTTTAGGCCGTCGTAGCGGCGATCAGGCCAGGCTGATCTGTACGTCGATGTTGCCGCGAGTCGCGTGCGAGTACGGGCAGATATCGCTATGGGCGGTGTCTACCAATTCTTGCGCTACGGCGCGGTCGATACCCGGCAGGCTCACTTCGAGTTTTACGGCAATGCCGAAGCCGGTCGGTTCACGCGGGCCGATACCCACTTGCGCGGTTACCGAAGCTTCCTTCAATGCCACCTTGCGCTCACGTGCCACGAAACGCACGGCACCTTCAAAGCAAGCGGCATAACCGGCGGCGAACAACTGCTCTGGATTGCTGCCGGCGCCGCCGGGACCACCGAGTTCCTTCGGCACTTTCAGGTCAAAATCGAGCACGCCGTCGCTGCTGTGGATATGACCTTCGCGGCCGCCCTTGGCGGTAGCTGTAGCGGTATAGAGAATTTTGCTGACGCTCATGACTTCAGTTTCCTTCGTGGGAGGGGTGATTGAGTTGCGTGGCCAGCCGTTTCAGCTCGTCGCGCAGGTGCTGCACATCTTCAAGGGATAGACATAGCCGGTTGCCCAGGCAGCCAGGAATCGGCGTGGCTTGCTCGCGTAACGCAAGCCCGCGTGGCTGGAGGCGGATTTCCACTTCGCGTTCATCGCTGCTGCGGCGCTGGCGGTCGATCAGGCCTGCTGCCTGCAATCGCTTGAGCAGGGGGGTCAGTGTTCCGGAATCCAGTTGCAGCCGCTGCCCCAGTTCGCGCACGGTGAGGCCATCCTGTTCCCAGAGCACCAGCATCACCAGATATTGCGGGTAGGTGAGGCCGAGCGCTTCCAGCAGTGGGCGATAGGCTGATGTCATCGCTCGCGACGCTGCATAAAGCGCGAAGCAGAGTTGTTCATCGAGGAGTAGCGAGAGGGTGGGGGCGGCTTTCATGGGGCGTATCTAATCACACAATTAAATTGTGTGCAATATAATTTTTCGAAAGGAGTCGCAACGGCCCGCGAAGGCCTTAGTTGAGCAGGCGTTTGCCGTAGGTGAAGTGATCGCGCCAGTACGGCCCGTCGATGTCATCCAGCCGCACCGTGCCGCCACTGTTGGGCGCATGCACAAAGCGGCCTTTGCCGACATACACGCCGACATGGCTGATGTTGCCGCGGCTGCCGAAGAACACCAGGTCGCCGCTGACCAGGTCGGTCATGCTGCCCACCTTGCGGCCATTCATCAGAGCCATGTCGTGCGAGGTACGCGGCAGCATGAGGTTGGCCGCATTGCGATAAATATAAGTGACCAGGCCGCTGCAATCGAAACCGCCATCGGGGGTATTGCCGCCCCAGCGGTACGGTGTGCCGACCAGGGCGATAGCGCGAAACAGCACGTCGTTGGCCGTGCCGATGTTGGCTTCAGAGGGCCCTCGCGCCGGCTCGTTGGCCAGGCCGGAACGCGAATCTTTGAAGGTTGGTTGTGGCTTGCGTGGCGCACTGCCACAAGCGGCCAGCAGCAAGATCGCGACCGCCAGCGTCAGCTGGGATGCGACTCGGAATGAGGCCGGCCGGGCCATGAATGAGGTATCGGGGCGTAAGCGCATGTGACAACCTCGAATGAATCTGGGTAGAGGTTATCAAATCAATAGCTTGCGTGATAGTTCTAACGGTGTGGTTTAGCCGTGGCCGGTGAGGCCGCGCGGCCGCTCAGTGCTCAGGATTTCTGTTCATTGATATGCACCGTTCGCGTGCTTAGCACGCGTCCGTCATCGCTGGAGCTGCGCAGGCGGTAATCGCCGGGGCGCAGATAGAGCACGCCGGTGCTGTCCGGGTCGAGCAGCGTGCAGCGATCGGCAGGTATGCCCTGATCGGATTCGTTGGCGTAATGCGCGTCGACGACGCAGGGGAAATGGCCGCTGCATAAGTCGGTGCTTATCGTATGCGTTCGACGCTGGCCATCCAGGCCTAGCCAGGCAGGGCGCCGGTGATGGCCGGCGGGGGGCAGCAAGACGCTGATGTCGTAGACAGACGACTGGGCGCTCCAGGCATTGCCTGTGGCGCGATTGAGCAACACCGTCGGGCCTTTGGGCTGAAAGCTGGCAATCAACGAGCGGTAAACCGTATCGCCGCGCATCGGGCCGACATCACGTAATTGGGTCTGGTCGATCGACAGCGGATCGATGCCGCTGAGTTGTTTCAAATGCATGGCCATCGGCTGGATGCTGTCGCCAAAACTGCCGATATCCTTGTCGATATGCGCGTAGCCGGCATGTACCAGCAGGCGTGCTTTGGGATCGTGCATGAACACGCGTTGATACAGATTGTCAGCCTGGCTGGCTTCACGGCCAGCGGTAGTCATGGTGTCTGATTCGTAAGGCACGATGACAAAGCCGAGCTTGATCGCTTCGCGCACGAGCTCGCCGTAGATCGGCTCGTGCAGGTACTCCGAGCCACTGCTTAGTACCGGGTAGCCGCGCTGCGTCAGCGCGGTGTCTTTTGCGTCCAGCGCTTCTACCGCGAAATAGTTGAACCCCAGCGCGCGCAGTCGCGGCAACAATTCGAGGGTGAGCACCCGGGTGTGGGCGTCGTGATGGGCTTCGTTGACCATCACCAGGCGCCGGTCGGCAGCCAGTTTGGCGATGGCCTCTACCGCATCGACGGCTTGCCAGCCGGCAGCTTGCGGCAGCTCGGTTTTGGCGCGGACGCGGTTATCGAAAGGGAAGTCGCGGATGGCTTCGTTATACATCCCCAGCTCGTTCTCGGCGCTGGCCAAGAGCTGTTGCGCGACCAGCCGATCGGCTTCGGACAGGCGCGGCAGGGATTCGCTCAGGAACTCGTAGCGGGCGAGATCGTTTTTCAGCAGTGACAGCTCGCGTAGCAGGTTGTGTTGATAGGTCGTGGCCGGCGCCGAGGAGGACGATGCCGGTTGCTGCGCGGCATGCGCTGCGGGCATTGCCGATAGGGCAAGCAGTAAACCAAGGCGGGCGAGCTGGATAGGCATGGTCGGGATGGCATCTGGCATTCGCATCATGCATGTCCTGGTCGATTCAGGGTCAGAGGGTAGGTCCGTCGCGCCGCTACAATACGCGGATGGATGCTTCACGTAGCGATGTGCTGATTCTTGGTGGCGGTGTCATTGGCCTGGCCTGCGCTCTGTACCTGCTCAAGGCGGGTGTTTCGGTGCGGGTGCTGGAACAAGGTACGCCGGGATGCGGCAGTTCGCATGGGAACTGCGGCACGATTACGCCCAGCCATGCCGCGCCGCTGGCCATGCCGGGGGTGCTTGGCGTGGCGCTGCGTTCGATCTTTCGAGCCGATGCGCCGCTGTATTTGAATCCACGTCCTGAGTGGGATCGCCTGCGCTGGTTATGGGGCTTTGCCCGCCACTGCAATTGGCGTGATTTTCAGCATGCCGCGGAGGCGCGCTCGGCCATCTTGCAGCGCTCGCGCCGGCTGATCGAGGCCCTGGTGCGTGGCGATGGCCTGGATTGCGAATTTGTTCCGCGCGGCGAGCTATATGCCTATCGGACGCCGGCGGCACTGGCGGCGGACGAGCGCCATCACGCCGCCGTGCTGGATCGCCTGGGGGTTGAGGTACAGCGTCTCAGCGGTGCGGAGGTGGAAGCCTTGGAGCCTGCACTCAGGCCGGGGGTTGTCGGTGGCTTGTTCCATCCCGATGATGCCCAGCTGCGGCCTGATCGCTATGTGGCTGAGCTGGCGCGACGGGTGCAGGAACTGGGCGGGGTGATTGAGAACGGGGCACGCATCGATCATTTCGGTACCCGCTCAGGTGCTATCGATTTTGTCCGCACCACGCGCGGTGTATTTCGTGGCGAGCAGGTGGTGATGGCCTTGGGTGCCTGGTCGCCGCTGCTGGGACGCATGCTTGATCTGCGCTTGCCGATGCAGCCTGGCAAGGGCTATTCGCTGACGTATACCCGGCCTCAGCGGGTGCCCCGTCATGCACTGGTTTTGCGCGAAGCTGCCGTTTGCGTCACTACCTGGGGCAGTGGTTACCGCCTGGGCAGCACGATGGAGTTTTCCGGTTACGACGAAGGGCTTAACCGGACCCGGTTGGATGCCTTGCGCCGCGGCGCCGCCGCCGGCCTGCACGAGCCTGAAGGGCCGCAATTGCTGGAAGAGTGGTGGGGCTGGCGGCCGATGAGCATGGACGAAATACCGATTATCGGCCCAAGCAGCCGTTGGTCGAATCTGACCCTGGCGACGGCCCACGGCATGCTGGGTGTCAGCATGTCAGCGGCTACCGGCGAGTTGGTCGCGGCGCAGTTGACGAAGACCGCGGCGGCTATCGATCCGGCGCCCTATGCGCCAGCTCGATTCGGTCTGTAAGCGGGGCGATATGTGGCTTGTTCCGGGAGTGCGCGGCTTATAGTTAAGCCGTGGATAAACAAGATTTGCTGGTTCTGCCGGAGTATTGAATCGCAATAAATTGCGAATTAATGTATTCGCCTCGACTTAGCCGTCCAAATGCCCGGTGTGCGTAGAGCTGATGCCTTGTTTTAAGCCGTCTTGAGCTATGTCACAGGGTGGAAACACGATGCCCGGAGCAGAGGCTGGTTTGGTCAATGCGCAAATAATTGCGTTTCGACTTGGCATATTTGAAAGTCAAGAACTGCACTTGTGCAGGTAGAAAAAATAGTGTGATACCGCCCGTTTCGACGACTGGATCACGATGCTATCGTGGCCGCGTCGCGCCGCTCGCGCTGCCGGGTTCCGGCCGGGTCCGCGTCACTCTCTAACGTTTGAGGCATACGACTATGCGTAAACTTGCAATCGCTTCCCTGCTGGTAGCTGCCGTGGCTTTCTCCGGCTCCGTGCTGGCAACTCAGTCCACCGCCGCTCAGCCGGGCTCGGGCAAGTCGGCGTCCGGGCAGATGCTGGCCAAGAAAAAGGCCGCCAGCAAACCGGCTCATGGTCATAAGCACAAAGCTGCCAAGACGGCAAAGAGCGCCTAATCGCGTTTGCTGTGTAGCGGCTTGCAACCCCGGCGAGTTACCGCCGGGGTTTTTTATGGCGTGGATTTATTGCGCAGCGGGTGACAGCGCGGCGATGCACTTCAGCTCGATCGCGATCGGCGTCGGTAAGGCAGTAATCCCCAGCGTCGTGCGGCACGCGTCGACGCCGACGAAGTGCTCGGCGTAGAGGCGGTTGTAGGTGGAGAAGTCATTCGCCATGTCGGTGAGAAACACCGTGACGTCGACCAAGTCAGTCCATGCCGCGCCACTGGCTTCGAGCACCGCCCGCACATTGGCAAAGACTTGCCTGCATTGTGCCGCGATGTCATAGGCGATCAGCTTGCCATCCGCATCGTAGACGTTGCCGGGGATGGCGTTGCTGCCGGGTTGGCGTGGACCGACGCCGGATAAGAACAACAAATCGCCCACGCGACGCGCATGTGGATAAGCGCCCACGGGAGCGGGTGCGGACTCGGTACGGATGATGTTGCTCATCGAGCCGCGCTCACTGGATCGGTACCGTGCAGGGCGATCATCGCGGCTGCCCTGGAATAGCGATGAGCTGCTCAAGGGCCTGGCTATAGGCAAGCGGCAGCGACATGCGCGAATCGACGTGCATATCCAGGTCTTTGATATGGCCATCGAACAGGCTGTAACACCATGCGTGCACGGACAGCTTCTGGCCGCGCTCCCAGGCATCGATCACGCTGGTGGTTTGACAGACATTGGCCACTTGTTCGATCACGTTGAGCTCGCACAAGCGGCTGCTGCGCAAATGGGCCAAATCCAAGGCGGCCAGTGCGCCGGCGTGTTTCTGGGCGACGTCGCCCACGTGCCGCAGCCAATTGTCGACGAGGCCGAGGCGGCGATCGTCGATCACTGCCTGCACACCGCCGCAACCGTAGTGGCCGACCACCAGGATGTGCTCCACCTTGAGCACATCGACGGCGAATTGAATCGTGCTGAGGCAGTTGAGATCCGTGTGCGACACCACGTTGGCGACATTGCGCTGGACGAAGATGTCGCCGGGTGGCAGGTCGACAATCTGCGTGGCGGGCACGCGTGAATCGGAACAGCCGATCCATAGGTAGCGGGGCGCTTGCTGTTGCGATAGGCGCTCGAAGAAGCGCGGATCTTCCGCACGAACCGAAGCGGACCAGCGGCGGTTACCGTCGAGGAGACCTTGCAGGGGATTGCTCAAAGGGAAACCTCAGTAGCGAATGCAAATATTTTTCGGTTCGGTGAAGAAACGCAGTGCTTCGACGCCTCCCTCACGACCGACGCCCGATTGTTTGGTGCCGCCAAAGGGCGTGCGCAAATCGCGCAGCAGCCAGCAGTTGATCCATACGATGCCGAAGTCCAGCAGCGCAGCAAGCCGATGCGCGCGCGACAGATCGCAAGTCCACAGCGAGGCGGCCAAGCCGTAGCTGCTGTCGTTGGCGATGGCCAGGGCCTCGGCCTCGTCGTCAAACGGAATGAGGCTGACTACCGGGCCAAAGATTTCGAGTTGATTGGTGATCGCGCCCGAAGCCAGTCCTTCGATAACCGTCGGCGCGACATACCAGCCATCGGCGCAGCGGCCGGGTAGATGGATGGCTTCGCCGCCACAGAGTATCTGGCCGCCTTCGGCACGGGCTTGCGCGATGCAATCCATCACTTTGTCGAAGTGCGCCTGCGAGACAAGTGCGCCGAGATCGCTGCCGCTGTCGTTGGGGTCGCCCACGGTCAGCGCGCGCACCCGCGCGAGATAGCGTTGGCGAAAACTGTCGTAGATCGAGCGTTGCACCAGCAGGCGCGAGCCGCACAGGCAGATCTCACCCTGGTTGGCAAAACCCGATCGAACGATGATGTCGAGGTTGGCGTCGCTAAGGTCTGCATCGGCAAACACGATGGCGGGATTCTTGCCGCCAAGCTCAAGCGAGACTTTCTTGAAATGCGGTGCGGCGGTGGCGGCGATGCTGGCCCCGGTCTTGGTGCTACCGGTGAAAGAGATCGCCTTGACCGTGGGATGCTCGACGATGGCTTGGCCCACGCTGGGACCGCGGCCTTGCACGATATTCAATACGCCCGGCGGGAATCCCGCCTCAATGCTTAGCTCACCCAGCAGTGCCGCCGTGCATGGGGTGATTTCCGATGGCTTGGCGACAACGCTGTTTCCGGCGGCCAGCGCGGGGGCGATCTTCCAGGTGAACAGGTATAGCGGCAGGTTCCATGGGCTGATACAGCCCACCACGCCCAGCGGCTGGCGCAAGGTGTAGTTGATCGCGCCCGCTCCGGTTACGCCATGGTCCGTCGCATGCGATTCACTACCCCACGGCACGATGGCTGCCGCGAAGTAACGCAGATTGCTCACCGCGCGCGGGATGTCGAGACTGCGTGCCAGGGCCAGCGGCTTGCCGCTGTCGCGCGACTCCAGCGCGGCGAATTCGTCAAGGCGCGCTTCCAGCAAATCGGCCAGCCGCTGCAACAGCCGACTGCGTTGCTCCAATGGCGTCGCGGCCCAGGCAGGTGCCGCATGCTGGGCCGCGGTGACAGCAGCAGCCACATCGGCGGCGCTGGAGTCGGGGCAGTGAGCAAACAGCTTGCCGGTGGCGGGCTCGAATACATCCAGCCATTGATCGGCGCATGGCGCCTGCTGATGGCCGTCGATCAGGTTGGCAAGGCGCAGATTTCGCTTGGGCTGAGCTTAAGGCCTGGGTCGGTCGGGGGGTAGGGCGGGGAGCGGGGAACAGAGTTGAGAGCAGGGGGCGGGGAATAGGGAACGGGGAACGTGAAGGTCGTGTGGTGATTGCGGCGCATCGTTCTTTTGGATCTTTCTTTGTTTTAGCCCTTGCTTTTCCGCTTCTGCTTTTTAGGCTTTTCCCCGTTCCCCGTTCCCCGTTCCCCGTTCCCCGTTCCCCGTTCCCCGTTCCCCGTTCCCCGTTCCCTGCCTTCAGCTCAACGCTCGCGTCCGCCCCCCATCGACGGCGATGCTGACGCCATTGACGTAAGCGGCAGCTGGCGTACAGAGGAAGGCGATCACGGCGGCGATTTCGGCCGCCTCGGCAAAGCGCTTCGCCGGGACGGTGCTCAGCATATGCGTGGCAATCTCGTCTTCACTGCGGCCTGTCGCTGCGGCCTGGGCGGCGAGCAGGTTGTCGAGTCGTGCGGTGCGGGTATAGCCGGGCAGCACATTGTTGACGGTGATGCCATCGGCAGCCAGTTCGCTGGCCAGCGTCTTGGCCCAGCCGGCGACAGCGGCGCGTACGGTGTTGGAAACGCCAAGACCGGTAATAGGCTCTTTCACCGAGGTGGAAATGACATTGACGATACGGCCGTAGCCTTTTTCGCGCATGCCGGGCAAGAGCGACTGCACCAGGGCCTGGCCGGCTAACAGGTGCTGGCGGAAGGCTGTTTCATAAGCTTCCGAGGTCGATGTATGGGCGGGGCCGCCCGGTGGGCCGCCACTGTTATTGATGAGGATTTGCACCGGATCACTGGCTGCGATACTTGCCGCAGTGTCTGCAAGGCCGGCGGTGTCGAGCATGTCTGCGATGCGCCAATGATGCTGCTGCTCGACATGTACGCGTGGGAGCTGTTCGGTAAGCGTCTTCAGTGCATCTGCGTTGCGTGCCAGCACGGTGACGTTGGCGCCCAGTGCGGCCAGTTCCATGGCGCTGGCGCGGCCGATGCCCTGCGATGCGCCGCAAACCAGGGCGTGGCGTCCGCTCAGATCCAAATGCATGACGAGTTCCTCAAGGTGTGCGTCTTCAACGCGCCGACCATTGCACGGCCAGCGCGCCAAACCAACAGATCCAGGCCAGCCAGGGAGCATAGCGCCAGACCTGTCGCCAGCGGGTGATGGCGTTATCTTCCAGTGCCGGCAGTACCGGCGAGCGCAGCGCCAATTGCAGGCGCATCCAGGTGCGCAGCGGGTTGCCTTTGCCGGTATCGGGCACAGCGATGATTAGCCACTGCTGTGGATGACGCTGCTGCAATAAGCGGGCAATGCGCATCTGCGCGAAGAAATGCAGCAGAAAGAAAACCACGCCGACGACCAGCAGTGATAGGTAAAGCTCGATCATGGGTGTCCTGCTGAAAAACGGATAAGAGTGATGGTGCGGGTTTAGTGTGTGTCGCTGGCGGGTTTGTTGGGGCTGGCCTTCGCGTCGTCGCTGGGGCTTTGCCCGGACCATAGGGGCACCGGTATGACATCGCGCAGCGTGCTGAGTACGCCGTTGCCTTGGGGCGCCTTGCCGCAGACCGCGTTATCCACCGCGCTGGCGTAGGCCTTGTTCATCATGCCGACCCAGATCGTGCCGTCAGGGCCGTGGGAAATCTTGAAGCTGCCTGTCGTTGCCATGCGCGCCGGGGCTTCGGCCGAGAAGGCCGCCGGGGATTGTTCCCAATAGGTTTGATCAGCTTGCTGTTTGGCCGAGCTGTAGACCACGAGATAACGGGCCTGCGGATTGCTCACTTTCATGCTGCCGAGGGCGCCGCTGGTTTCGCTGCTCCAGCCCATGTGTTCGCACAGGTTCACCTCTTCGGAGCTGAGTGGCTGGAAGGCCTCGTCCAGCAAGACCACGGTGGGGGCGAACAAGTAGCTGGAGCGCAGCCAACGACCGTTCAATTCCGACTTCAGCGCTATCCTGTAAGGCAGCTTGGTATCGCTGGGCAAGCGGAAGCTGAGGAAATAGCTGTGTTCGCCATTGAGGCTAAGCACCATGCTGCCACTGCCGAGCTCGAACTTTTTCGGCTGCCACGGCAGCAGTGTCTGGTAAGAGAAATCGGCGAAATTGCTGCAGCAAGGAGTGGCCTGCTGCAGCGTTGCCCTGGCTTGCTGCAATGGGGTGTCGCTATTTTCCGGTGGCCGAAGGTTCGGCGGCACCAGTCCTTTCACGCTATGGCATGCGCCAAGTAGCAGAGCAAGGACGAGTAAGGCGGCAGAGGCAGGCGGTCGATAGCGCATCGGATAGTCAGACGATCAGAATTCAGCCGTCCCTGCGGCACGGGGGTAGGGAATGGCATCGCGAATGTTGGACAGGCCGCAAACGTAAACCAGCAAGCGTTCGAAACCGAGGCCAAAGCCCGCGTGCGGCACGGTGCCGTAACGGCGCAGGTCACGATACCAGCCGTATGTGGCCAGATCGAGGCCAAACTTGGTCATGCGGCGGTCCAGATAATCCAGGCGCTCCTCGCGCTGGGAGCCGCCGATGATTTCGCCGATGCCCGGTGCCAGCACGTCCATCGCGGCGACGGTTTTCTCGTCGTCGTTGAGGCGCATGTAAAACGCTTTGATCTGCTCTGGATAGTTCATCACCACCACCGGCCGGCCGACATGCTTTTCGGCGAGATAGCGTTCGTGCTCGGTCTGCAGGTCGATGCCCCAGGCCACCGGGAATTCGAACTTGTGCCCGGATTTTTTGAGAATTTCTACGGCATCGGTGTAATCGATGCGTTCAAACGGCTGGGTAATAAACGCTTCCAGTCGGGTGATGGCATCGGGCTGCACGCGTTCGGCGAAAAACGCCATGTCATCGGCGCGCTCTTCCAATACCGCCTTGAAGATCGCTTTGAGAAAGGTCTCGGCACAGTCGGCATTGGCGGTGAGGTCGGCGAAGGCGATCTCCGGCTCGACCATCCAGAACTCAGCCAGATGACGCGGGGTGTTGGAGTTTTCCGCCCGGAAGGTCGGGCCGAAGGTATAGACCTTGCTCATCGCCAGGGCGTAAGCCTCGACATTGAGCTGGCCGGACACGGTGAGAAAAGCCTCGCGGCCGAAGAAATCCTTGCGGAAGTCGATCTTGCCTTGGTCATCGCGCGGCAGGTTGGCCAGATCCAGGGTCGACAGGCGGAACATGTCGCCAGCACCCTCGGCATCCGAGGTGGTGATGATCGGTGTGTTGATCCAGAAGAAGCCTTGCTCGGTCAGGTGGCGGTGAATCGCCATCATCATCGTATGGCGTACACGGGTCACCGCGCCGAACAAGTTAGTGCGTGGGCGCAAATGCGCCACTTCGCGCAAAAACTCCATCGAGTGCTGCTTAGGTTGGATCGGGTAGGTTTCCGGATCGTCGACCAGGCCGGTAACGATCACTTCGTCCGCCTGCAGCTCAAAGCTCTGGCCCTTGCCCTGTGACGGTACCAGCGTGCCGCTGACGATCAGGCCGGCGCCTGCGCTGAGGTGTTTTACTTCGCTTTCGTAGTTGCCTACGGTGGCCGGTACCACGGCCTGGATCGGGTCGAAGCAAGAGCCGTCACTGATATTGACGAAGGACAGGCCTGCTTTTGAATCGCGCCGGGTGCGCACCCAGCCGCGCACGGTCACCTTGCTGCCGGCCTCGAGCTTGCCGGAAAGAGCCTGTTTGACGCTGACCACCGTCATGGATTGAAACTCCTGCTGGGCACCGCATATACGGTGCGTATGGGCAAACCGGCATGATAATGTAGCCATCGCCTGCATCGCGATATTTCCTTTCGCGCAGACCTCCGCTCGATGAGCAACGCTTCTATATGACGATCACCATCACTCCCGCTGCGAACGAACGCATGCGCCATTTCCTGGCCAGCACCCCGGATGCCCATGGCGTGCGTTTCGGCGTGAAACGCACCGGTTGCTCGGGTTTCGCCTACGTGGTGGACCTTGCCGACGAGGTCGGTAGCGACGACGAGCAGGTCGAGATCGATGGCGTGCGCCTGATCGTGGACAGCAAAAGCCTGCCCCTGGTCGAGGGCACGGTGATCGACTTCCAGCGCCAGGGGCTTAACGCCAGCTTCGTCTTCCACAACCCCAATGCCACTGGCGAGTGCGGTTGCGGCGAGAGCTTTACGGTCGGCTGAGCTGCCGCCGGGCGAGTGCCTGGCTCGGTTTGCCGGGGCGGCACTGGTTCGGTCAGTCAGCCCCATCGGGGTGTCCGTTTTTCAATGACTTGCGTGACTCGGGGCTGACCGCCTACAATTCCGCTTCTGTCCGCGCAGGTTTCATGCTGGCAGGTACTTGCCTCACCGCGCCGGCGGGAGGCTGCGAGGCCTAACGGCCGCATCCACAAGGAGCTACCCACGATGACCCTGCGTCATTATGAAGTCGTGTTTCTGGTCCACCCTGACCAGAGCGAACAGGTCCCCGCGATGATCGATCGCTATAAAGCGCTGATCGAGACCGACGGTGGCAAGATTCATCGCCTGGAAGATTGGGGTCGCCGCCAGCTGGCCTACCCGATCGTGAACCTGGCCAAAGCTCACTACGTCATGCTCAACATCGAAGTGACCCAGGGCGCGCTGAACGAGTTGGAGTCGGGTTTCCGCTTCAACGACGCCGTGCTGCGTCACCTGGTGATTCGTCGTGACGAGGCCGACATCGAGCAGTCCTTCATCCTGAAGTCGAAAGAAAAGGATGATGCCAAGTCGTCGCGTCGCCGCGATGACGACAGCGAAGGTGAAGAGCGCGGCAGCCGCCGCGACCGCGACGACAATGATCGCGACAGCGACGACTGATAAGGAGCACTGATATGTCTAAGTTCTTCCGCCGCCGCAAGTTCTGCCGCTTCACTGCCGAAGACGTGAAAGAGATCGACTACAAGGATCTCAACACCCTGCGCCAGTACATCACCGAGAACGGCAAGATCGTGCCGAGCCGCATCACCGGCACCAAGTCGCGCTATCAGCGCCAGTTGGCCGTTGCTGTGAAGCGCGCGCGCTTCCTCGCGCTGCTGCCGTACACCGATAATCACGACGTCTAAGCGTCGCTCCGCCTTGCCCGGGGTTCAGCCGGGCCGGGCGGAAACAATTTCGGACAACCGTCCACGGTTGCGTCGGCCACCCCGGCGCTAACGAAAAGGAACCATCATGCAACTGATTCTTCTGGAAAAAGTCCGCAACCTCGGCAACCTTGGCGACAAGGTCGACGTCAAGCCGGGTTACGGTCGTAACTACCTGATCCCGCAGGGCAAGGCTGTACGCGTCAATGCAGCCAACCTCGAAGCTTTCGAAAAGCGTCGCGCCGAGTATGAGGCCAAGGCCAATACGCAGCTGGCCGAAGCCGAAGCCCGCAAGGCCAAGCTGGCCGACGTGTCGGTGACGATCACCGCGCACGCCAGCCCGGAAGGCAAGCTGTACGGCTCGGTCGGTCCTCGCGAAATTGCCGAGGCACTGGAAGCGGTCGGCCAGAGCGTGCACAAGGGTGAAGTGATCCAGGGCGAAGGCCCGATTCGCAACACCGGCGAATACGACGTGGTCATCAGCCTGCACGCTGATGTGCAGACCACGGTCAAAGTGATCGTTGTCGGCGAGAAGTAAGTCGCTAAGCCATCGTTAGATGGAAACAACGGGCGCCCTAGGCGCCCGTTTGTTTTTAAGGGCGGGAAGTTAAAGCGGGGAGCGGGGAAGTGAAGTTCGGGCGGTGCTGGTGGCGCCACGTCCTTTTTGATCTTTTTGCTTTTCTTTGTTTCTGCGCTTGCTTTTGGGTTTCTGCTTTTTACGCCGTTCCTCGTTCCCCGTTCCCCATCTTATCCACACATAAACACAGCTTATCCACAGACTTATTGTCTCGGCGGCTGAGACTTCGCCGCGTATGATGGCTTCCAGGGTTGCGGCCCGGCGATCGCCGGCACCGTGGTTCCGCTGCGAGGAAAACCGATGTCCTTTGTTCCCGAACGCCGAGCAGGTGCCCCCTCTATTGAGGCGTTGCGTATACCGCCACACTCCATCGACGCCGAACAGGCGGTATTGGGTGGTCTGATGCTGGCGCCTGACGCATTGGACAAGGTGGCCGACAAACTCGGCGAGCAAGATTTTTACCGCAAAGATCACCGGTTGATCTGGCGGGCGATTACCGAGCTGGCGAACAAGGGCATGCCGTGCGATGCGGTGACCCTGGGTGACTGGTTCGATGCGAATGGCCTGGCGGAGATGGTCGGTGGCGCCAGCTATCTGATCGAGCTGGCTAACGCCACCCCGAGCGCGGCGAATATCGTGGCCTATGCCGATATCGTGCGTGAGAAATCGATTCTTCGGCAATTGATCGACGCGGGTACGGAAACCACCGAAGACGGCTACCGCCCCGAAGGCAAGAGTGTGCAAGAGGTGCTGGAAAGCGCCGAGCAACGCGTGTTCAAGATTGCCGAGTCGGGTGCGCGCGGCAAAAAGGATTCCACCTCGATACGCGACGCGGTCAAAGATGCCTTTCGCCTATTGTCCGAGCGTTATGAGAATCGCGGTCAGCTCACCGGTATCTCCACCGGCTTTAGCGACCTGGATGAATTGACCTCGGGTCTGCAGCCGTCCGATCTAATCATCGTCGCGGCCCGTCCGTCGATGGGCAAAACCGCGTTCTCCGTCAATATCGCCGAGTCGGCGGCCCTGCGCGGCAAGAAGGCGGTAGTGATTTTCTCGATGGAAATGTCGGCGTCGCAGCTGGCGTTTCGTATGATTTCCTCGATCGGCCGTATTCATCAGCAGCATCTGCGCAATGGCGATCTGGAAGAGGAGGACTGGCCGCGTGTCACCAACGCCATCGCCATCCTCTCGGATGCGAAGATTTTTATCGACGATACCCCCAGCTTGTCGCCGGTGGAAATGCGCTCGCGCGCGCGTCGTCTGCATCGCGAGCACGGCGGCCTGGGCTTGATCGTGATCGACTATCTGCAGTTGATGCAGGTGCCCGGCAATAAAGAGAACCGCGCCACCGAGATCTCGGAGATTTCGCGCTCGCTCAAGGGTCTGGCCAAAGAACTGAATGTGCCGGTGATCGCGCTCTCGCAGTTGAACCGCTCGTTGGAGCAGCGCGCCGACAAGCGGCCGATGATGTCCGATTTGCGTGAATCAGGCGCTATCGAGCAGGACGCCGACGTCATCATGTTTATTTACCGCGACGAGTACTACAACAAGGAATCGCCGGATAAGGGCTTGGCCGAAATCATTATCGGCAAGCAGCGTAACGGCCCTACCGATACGGTAAAGCTGACCTTCCTGGGCCACTACACCAAGTTCGAAAACTACGCGCCCGACTCCTTCGTCGGCTCGTTCGAATAAGGGTGGCGTCGGCGAGGCGTCATCGCTCGCCCAAGGTTCAGAAGCGGCTGCTGGCCTGCCAGGCATCCATGGCGGTATGCCCGGACTGCGCAGGCCAGGGCTGAATAACCGGATGATCGTGCGTTGCCTGCAAATTTCCTCCGGCAGGCCTTGTCAGGTCCATGCATGCGAGGCGGTTAGCTTTTAGGCTGGAACCTTGACGGATAGGCATGGAGGGCAGGCGATGACTGATAAGCTTTGGCGGGATATTTGCTGTGCCGCGCCCTGTGGCGCTTGGTCTGAGTCAGTCCCCTTAGTGCCTGCCGTGACGCTGCGCGTCATGGTGAAGTTGGAATCATGAGCCGTACTACCGTAGCGACCATCCATCTTGGCGCCTTGCGCCACAATCTCTCACGTATCAAAGCGCTGGCAGCGCCAGCCAAGGTCATGGCGGTGGTCAAGGCTGACGCATACGGCCATGGCTTGGAGCGAGTGGCACGCGCGCTCGACCGCGATGCCGACGCGTTTGCGGTGGCTGCGCTGGGCGACGGCTTGCGCTTGCGCGCCGCCGGCCATCGTCAGCGCATCGTGGTGTTGTCCGGCCCGGATCAGTCAGGCGATATTGCCGAGATGCAGCGGCTTGGCCTGGACGCGGCGATTCATCATGAAGAGCAACTGCGCTGGCTGGCCGAGGCCACGCCTGAGCGTGGTCTGCTCCGCGTCTGGCTGAAAGTGGATAGCGGCATGCATCGCCTGGGTTTTGCACCCGAGCGCGCCGCCGAGATTCACGCCAGGCTGTCGGCCATGCCCGGCATCGATGGAGAGGTCGGCCTGCTGACCCACTTTGCCGAATCCGAAGTATTCGATGGCACCGAGACGCCCGCGCAGCTGGCACGGTTTAATGAGGTTACGCGCGACTTGCAGGGCCCGCGCTCACTATCCAATTCGGCTGCCGTGCTTGGTTGGCCCGATGCACGCGGTGATTGGGTGCGCACTGGCGGCTTGCTGTATGGCTTGTCCGTCGTCGCGGGTAAGAGCGGCGCCGATTTTGGATTTCGCCCGGCGATGACCTTGAGCACTCGCCTGATTGCCATCAACCACATCAAGCGTGGCGAGCGCATCGGCTACAACGGCACCTGGACTTGTCCGCAAGACATGCCGGTCGGGGTCGCGGCGGTGGGGTATGGCGATGGCTATCCGCGTAGCGCGGTTGCCGGCACGCCGGTGCTGATCGGTGACCGTCAGGTGCCCTTGATTGGCCGGGTCTCGATGGATCTGATTACGCTCGATTTGCGCGAGGCGCCGCTGGCGCGAGTCGGCGACCGGGTGACCCTCTGGGGGCCGGCGTTGCCGGTCGAACATATTGCGGCGCAGGCGGGCACGATTTCGTACGACCTGACCTGTGGCATGACCCGCCGCGTGTTGTTTGTCGAAGACGAACATTAGGGCCTGTTTGCCCGCAGTGCGGCGTCATCGCTCGGTCGTGTACGGACGTACACTCCCTCACTCTTCCTTGCCCTGCGCGCAAACAGATCCCGGCGCGGGCTACGCGAATAGCGTGAACAGGCCCTAGATAAGCCGGCTGCGTGCCGGCAGCCTGATCGGCTGCAACGTCTCGCGATATGCGATGGCAACCGGCTAAGCTCGTCGCACCTCAGCTGGAGCATGTCGAGACCCATGGCCAAAGCCAAGACCGCCTACGTCTGTACCGACTGCGGTGCCGAGCATTCGAAATGGCAGGGCCAGTGCATCGAATGCGGCGTGTGGAACACGCTTAGTGAAGTGGTGCTGCAGCCAGCGATAAAGTCGGTCGGCGCGGCGCGCAGTGGTGGCAGTTATGCCGGTGCGGCGGCGGGAACACCCAAGGTGACCCCTTTGGCGACGGTGGCATTGACCACTGAGGCGCGCACGCTGACGGGTATCGGCGAACTCGATCGCGTCTTGGGCGGCGGTCTGGTTGACGGCTCGGTGGTGCTGATCGGCGGCGATCCGGGTATCGGCAAGTCGACATTGCTGTTGCAGATGCTGGGCAAGCTGGGCGAGAAGTTAGCCAGTGTGTATGTCACCGGCGAAGAGTCGTTGTCCCAGGTGGCATCGCGCGCACAACGCCTGGATCTGCCGCTGGCGCCGTTGCACGCCTTGGCTGAGACCTGCATCGAGCGGATTCTCGAACAAGCGCTTGCCCATCGGCCGCGCGCACTGGTCATCGACTCGATCCAGACCATCTGGACGGAGCTGCTCACGGCGGCGCCGGGCTCGGTAAGTCAGGTGCGCGAATCGGCGGCCAAGCTCACCCGTTTCGCTAAAGAGACCGGTACCTCGGTCTTCTTGGTCGGCCATGTCACCAAGGAGGGCGGCATTGCCGGTCCGCGTGTGCTTGAGCACATGGTCGATGCGGTGCTGTATTTCGAGGGTGAGTCGGGTAGTCGTTTCCGTATCTTGCGCGCCTTCAAGAATCGCTTTGGCGCAGTCAATGAGCTGGGCGTTTTTGCGATGAGCGAGAAAGGTTTGCGCGAGGTACCCAATCCCTCGGCGATCTTCCTCTCGGCGCATTCGGGGCCAACCTCGGGCAGCGCGGTGATGGTTACCCGTGAGGGCACGCGACCGTTGTTGGTCGAGGTGCAGGCCCTGGTCGATCAGTCTTCCCTGGGCAATCCGCGCCGGGTGGCGTTGGGTCTGGAACAGAATCGTCTGGCGATGTTGCTGGCGGTGCTGCATCGCCATGGTGGCGTAGCGGCCTACGATCAGGATGTATTCGTCAACGTGGTCGGCGGTATCCGGGTGCAGGAGACGGCGGCCGATTTACCGGTGTTGCTGGCGGTGTTGTCCAGCCTGCGCGATCGACCCCTGCCAGAAAAAACCATTGCTTTTGGCGAGGTGGGCCTGTCCGGGGAAATTCGTCCGGTACCCAATGGCGAGGAGCGCTTGAAAGAGGCCGCCACTCACGGCTTTCGACGCGCGATCGTGCCCAAGGCCAATGCGCCGAAGAAAGCACGTATCGGTGACATGGAAGTGATCGGTGTCGAGCGGTTGTCACAAGCGATCGACGCAGTCAATTAAGTAGCGCGCAGATCCGAACTCGCCAGGTTGGTAATGTGCGTTGGGTCATAGATTCAGCGCGTGGTGCTCTTGGAGTGCGCTTGTGCGAGCGATTTACACGCGGAATAAACATCCCCCATACCTAGCATGTGTGTACGCGCTAGATGGCGCGACTAGGGGGACATCGTGCGGATTCTTTTTCTGTCTACGCGACATAACGGGTTGTCGCAGCGAGCGCAGGTCGAGCTGGAAGATCTAGGTCATCACATCGATGTGGCTGAAGTCAGCGATGGCGCCCAGATGGAGGCGGCCGTGCATAGATTCCAGCCAGATCTGATCTTGGCGCCGATGCTCAAGTCGGCGATTCCCGCTGAAATCTGGCAACACCATCTTTGCCTGATCGTGCACCCTGGCATCCCGGGGGATCGAGGTCCGTCATCGCTGGACTGGGCGTTGTTGGATGCTGCGCCGCAGTGGGGCGTGACGGTGCTTGCGGCGCGTGACGAGATGGATGGCGGCCCGATCTGGGCGCATCGGGAATTTCCCATGCGTGACGCCAGCAAGGGGGCGATTTACCGCCGCGAAACCACCGATGCAGCGATGCTGGCCATACGCGATGCCTTGCGACGCATAGCCGAAGGCGTGCGTCCTCTCCCTGCGGGCTATGCGGTTGCGCCGATTGGGCGCGAACGTCCGCTGTGCCGGCAAGAGGATCGCCGTATCGGTTGGGACGCGCCCTTAGACGAATTACTGCGGCATATCCATTCGGCCGACAGTGCCCCGGGGTTGTTGTTACCGCTGGCTGGCGCCAAGGTGCGGGTTTATGGCGCTCATCCCGAAGCGGGCCTGCGCGGGCGTCCGGGCGAGTTGCTGGCGCAACGCGACGGTGCGCTTTGCGTGGCATGTGGTGACGCGGCGTTGTGGATCAGCCATTTGCGTCGACGGCAGGGCTTGAGTGCAGACGACCCGCGCTATGACATCAAGTTGCCCGCGGCGCAGGTGTTGAGCGATCGCTTGCAAGGCGTCGCCGAGCTTCCGTTGTCGCCAGAAAGTCAGTCCGAGACGGCGACCTGGCAGCCGATTCGTTACCGTGAGCACGGTTATAACGGCTATCTGCATTTCGACATGCTCAATGGCGCCATGAGTACCTTGGTGCTCGAGCGTTTGCTGGCCGCCTATCGCTATGCGCGCGGGCGTCCCACGCGCACGCTGGTCTTGTGCGGCGGTGGGGATTTCTGGTCCAACGGGATCGATCTCACTGCGATCGAGGCAGCGGCCGATCCCGCGCAGGAGTCATGGCGCAACATTGTGGCGATGAATGCTTTGGTGCGCGAGATCGTGCTGACCGATGACAAGCGCACGGTGTCGCTGATTCAGGGCAATGCCGGCGCGGGCGGGGTGATTCTTGCGCTGGCGGCCGACCATGTCCTGGCGCGCGAAGGCGTCGTGCTCAACCCCCACTATCGAGGCATGGGTGGCTTGTATGGCTCGGAGTACTGGACCTATCTGTTGCCACGGCGAGTAGGAGCCGTTGTGGCCAGGCAGCTCACCGAGTCTTTGCAGCCGCTAGGCACCGCGCGTGCGCAACGCATCGGTTTGCTCGATGGCTTGCTCGACAATGGCCTATCAGGCGAAAGCCTTATTCAGCATGTCGAGACTCGACTGGCTGCGGGCAATAAACTGAGTGCCTGGCGGGCAGCATTGGCTGGAAAGGCGCGGCAGCGCTTGCGCGATGAGCAGGCCAAACCGATGGAAGCCTATGCGGAAGAGGAGCTGGCCGAGATGCGGCGCAATTTCTTTGGCCCCGATCCTGCCTATCATTTGGCGCGGCGGGCCTTTGTGCGCAAACAAGATGCCCTGATCGAGGTGGCTGCCGCCAGGCACGGCTGATGCCTGGCGATATCCTCAACCTGCGCGGTTGAGCACCAGCTCGAGCACGAATTTCGAACCAAAGAAAGCCAGTAGCAGGATGCCCATGCCGATAAGCATGAGATTGACCGCGCGCCGGCCACGCCAGCCGTAACGCCAGCGACCATAGAGCAAGGTGCCGAAGATCAGCCAGGCAATGATCGATAACACGGTTTTATGAATCAGGTGCTGACCGAACAAGTCGCCGACGAACAGGGCGCCAGTGATCAAGGTCAGCGTCAGCAGCATGAATCCGGCGCCGATAAGCTGGAACAGCAAGGTTTCGGTCAAGGTCAGCGGCGGCAGCGCACGCATCCAGCTGCCGAACTGCCGGTGGCGCAAGGCGCGTTCCTGTACGGCCAGCAAGATCGCCAACACGGCGGCAATACACAGCACGCTGAAAGACACCAGGGCGACCGTGACATGCAGCTTGATCTGCCAGTCCAGCACCAGTGGCTGGGTGGCCGGGGCGAGAAAGCTGTCCGCGGCGAGCAAGAGCGCGGTGAGCGGAAAGACGATCACGCCGAGGGCCGCCACCGGTCGCGACATGTTCACCAGCAAGGTCAGTGCGGAAACCACGCAGGCGACCAGCGACAGGGCGGCAAAAAAATGCAAATCCAAAGCGCCGCGATGGATGCCAAGCAAGATCCCGGCATGAATCAAGACCGCCGTGCCGGCCAGGCCCAGCGCTGATTTATTCAGCGGTTGTCCGCCGCCCAGCAAGGGGCGGGCAAGGCCGCCCGCTGCGGCGAGATAAAGCGCGATGGCAAGCAGTGCAAGGACAGTTATGACCATAGCCGTGCAGTGTAGGGGGTTAGCTGGCGGCGCGGGAACGGGGCCTTCGACACAAGCACCGAAGTTTGCAGTGTTTGTGAATGGGGATTCACGGCGAGACGACTTTATGGCCCGTGCGGTTTGCCCATTTCCCGTTCCTCTTGGTCCCCCGGCTATACTGTGCGACTTCTCATTCAACACCCATCGCCATGTTCGAGTCATTGAGCCAACGTCTTTCCGCCACCGTTAACCGCCTGCGTGGTCGCGGCCGACTGACCGAAGAAAACATTCGCGAGTCGCTGCGCGAAGTGCGCATTGCGCTGCTGGAGGCTGATGTCGCGCTGCCAGTGGTGCAGGCGCTGATCGAGCGCGTCAAGGTGCGTGCGGTGGGCCAGGATGTGCTCAAGAGCCTGTCGCCGGGCCAGGCCCTGGTCAAGGTGGTCAGCGACGAACTGACCGCGGTCATGGGCACCGCCAATGCCGAACTGAACCTGGCCCAGCAGCCTCCGGCCGTGGTGCTGATGGCAGGTTTGCAGGGTGCCGGTAAAACCACCACCGTGGCCAAACTTGCGCGCTTCCTCACCGAGCGCAAGAAAAAGAAAGTGATGGTGGTCAGTTGCGACGTCTATCGTCCCGCCGCTATCGAGCAATTGCGTACGCTGGCCGAGCAGGTCGGGGTGAAGTTCTTCCCGTCTGAGGCGGGGCAGAACCCGGTGGATATCGCCAAGGCGGCCATTGCCGCTGCGCGCCGCGAAGTGGTTGATGTGTTGTTGGTCGATACCGCCGGCCGCCTGCATATCGACGAAGCGATGATGACCGAGATCAAGGCCTTGCATGCCGCGATCAACCCGATCGAGACCTTGTTCGTGGTCGACTCGATGACGGGTCAGGACGCGGCCAATACGGCCAAGGCCTTTGCCGACGCCTTGCCGCTTACTGGCGTGGTACTGACCAAGACCGACGGCGACGCCCGTGGCGGTGCGGCACTGTCGGTGCGCTACGTCACCGGCCGTCCGATCAAATTCCTCGGCGCTGGCGAAAAAACCGACGCGCTGGAGCCGTTCCATCCGGATCGCCTGGCGCAACGCATCCTCGGCATGGGCGACGTGCTGTCGCTGGTCGAGGAGGTCGAGCGCAAGGTCGATCAGGAAAAGGCGCAGAAGCTGGCCGAAAAGGTCATCAAGGGCAAACGCTTCGACCTGAACGATATGAAAGACCAGCTCGAGCAGATGAACAGCATGGGCGGCCTGGCTGGCTTGATGGATAAGTTGCCCGGCGTAGCCAATCTGCCGGACAGTGTGAAATCCAAGGTCAATAACAACGAAATTGGCCGTATGGTGGCCATCATCAATTCGATGACCAAGAAAGAGCGCCGCCATCCGGATTTGCTCAATGGCTCCCGCCGCGCCCGCGTAGCGCGCGGTTCAGGCAGTCAGCCGGCGGACGTCAACCGTCTGCTCAAGCAATACATGCAAATGGAAAAGATGATGTCCAAGCTGTCCAAGGGCGGCAGCAAAGGCCTGTTGCGGCAGATGCGCGGTGCCATGAAGGGCATGGGCGGGATGGGCGGCGGCATGCCTCCCATGCGCTGATGCGCCTTGATGGGAGGGTAACTTGGGCTGCGGTGTGGGCTTAATCGGCCTCTGATCTCGATTACCTATTCCCTTTTTTCTGATTTTCGCTAAAATGCCATGTTTACCGCGCACGGTCTCGTGCGTGCTGCCGGCCTTTCCGGCAACTCTGGAGCTTTTACTATGGTCAAGATTCGTCTTTCGCGCGGCGGCGCCAAGGGCCGTCCGTTCTACCACGTCGTTGTTACCGACCAGCGCAACAAGCGCGATGGCCGTAACATCGAAAGCGTGGGTTATTACAACCCCGTTGCTTCGGGCAAGGACAAGCGCCTTGAGCTGAACGTCGAGCGCGTTAAAGAATGGGTGGGCAAGGGTGCGCAGCTGACTGATAAGGTCGCCGCCCTGCTTAAGGAAGCCGGCAAGCAGCAGGCTGCCTGAGCATGACGGCAGCCGGTCGACGCGTCCTGGTTGGGCGCATCGTCGGACTGTACGGCGTGCAAGGCTGGCTCAAGATCGAATCTTGGACCGAGCCGCGCATGCGGATCTTCGATTACCAGCCCTGGCTGCTTAGTTCGGCGCCGGGCACGGAGTTGGAGGTCAAGGGAGTCAAGGGCCGTCCCCAGGGCAAGGGTTTAGTCGCCTTTTTGCCCGAGGTAACGGACCGCGAACAGGCAGCTGCATTGATCGGTCATGACATTTATGTCGCCCGTGAGCAACTGCCGCCTCCTGGCAAGGATGAGTATTACTGGGTCGATCTCGAAGGTCTCGAGGTCGTCACCACGGAAGGCGTGGTGCTGGGGCGGGTGGCTCACCTGTTCGCTACGGGCGCCAACGATGTCGTGGTAGTGAGGGACGGCGAGCGCGAGCGGCTGGTTCCTTTCGTCCAGGGTTCTTATGTGCGTTCGGTGGATTTGTCCGGCGGGCGCATGGTGGTGGACTGGGATCCTGAATTCTGATGTTGCTGGATTGAGGGCCTGATGCGCTTCGACGTCGTTACGCTGTTTCCCGACTTCGTGCACCAGTGTGCCGCTGTAGGTGTCGTGGGACGTGCGCAGCAACGTGAGTTGTTGCAGGTGGAAACCTGGAACCCGCGCGACTTCGCCACCGACAATTACCGCACCGTGGATAGCCGTACGTATGGCGGCGGCCCCGGAATGGTGATGCTGATCGAGCCTTTGCGCGCGGTGTTGAAAGCCCTGCGCGAGGCGGCACCGGAACCGGTGCATGTGATTTATCTCAGTCCGCAAGGAGCGCGGCTGACACAGGGCAGGGTGGAGGCGCTGGCCAAGTTGCCGCGAATCGCCTTGCTCTGTGGTCGTTATGAAGGTGTGGACGAGCGTCTGCTGGCGCACGAGGTCGACGAAGAGCTTTCTATCGGCGATTATGTGTTGTCTGGTGGTGAGCTGGGCGCTGCGGTGGTGATTGACGCCGTGGGCCGCTTGCAAGAGGGTGCATTGAACGATGCGCAATCTGCCGAGCAGGATTCGTTCTCGAACGGGCTGCTTGACTGTCCGCATTATGCGAAGCCGGTGCTTGATGCATTCGGTAACGTGCCGGAGGTATTGCTCTCTGGTGATCACGCGGCGATTCGCCGCTGGCGCCTGAAGCAATCGCTAGGTAGAACCTGGCTGCGCCGCCCGGACTTATTGGCGCAACGCGCGTTGGATGCTGAATCCCGTGCGTTGTTGGATGAATTCCGCCGCGAATATGCGCGGCAAAACGATGCGGCTGAGTAAGGTCGCAGCAAATTATCGACGGGTGTGCCATGAACAAGATCATTGAACAGTTCGAAGCCGAGCAGATCACCCGCCAGCTGCCTGATTTCGGCCCTGGCGACACCGTGGTGGTTAACGTGAAAGTGAAGGAAGGTAACCGCGAGCGCGTTCAGGCGTTCGAGGGTATCGTTATCGCCAAGCGTAGCCGCGGCCTGCATTCGGCTTTCACCGTGCGCAAGATTTCGCATGGCACCGGCGTGGAGCGCGTGTTCCAGTCGCACAGCCAGGCCATCGACTCGGTGGAAGTGAAGCGCAAGGGCAAGGTGCGTGGCGCCAAGCTTTACTACCTGCGTGGCCTGGAAGGCAAGGCTGCTCGTATTAAAGAAGATATCGCCGCCGCTGCCGCCATCAAGGCTGCATCGAAGGCTGCTGCAGCCGCTGCTGCCAAGTAAGACCTCAGCGTCTTGCTCGACAAAAAAACCCGCGGATGGCTCCGCGGGTTTTTTGTTGCGCGTGCTGTACGCGAATCGGGCTGATCTTATCGGGCTGGTCTTTATCGGACTGATCGTCGATCGGGCTTTGCCGCCTCTTTGAGGAGGCGGCAGTTGGATCAAGCCGATCAGCCGTGCAGTCGCTGTGGCTCTTGCAGAAAGTTGCCTTGGACGAAATCAACGCCACAGGCAAATAGCAGCGACGTGCTGGCTGCGTCTTCCACCCATTCGGCGATAGTCAGCCGCTTCATTTCATGCGTTTGGCGGCATAGTTCGGCGACGCGCTTTTGGTTCTCTGGGTGCTGCGGCAGTTCGGCCATGTAGCTGCGGTCGATCTTCAGGTAATCCGCGTCGATGTGGTTGAGTAGCTGGAAGGAATTCAATCCCGAGCCAAATTGCTCCAGTGCGAAATGGCCGCCGTATTGCTTCCAGGTATTGACGAATTCTTGCGCCGGACGCAGTGCCGTCACGACCTTGCTTTCGGTCATTTCCAGCACGATTTGCCCATGCCGCAACGCCGCCTGTTTCAGGCGTTCGCCCAGCCAGGGTAGTAACGTGGCGTCATTCAACGAGCCAGCCGTCAGCTTGACGAAGAAGGTGGTTGGGCTGTTGTAGCGTTCGCGTGCGCGCAGCGTATCGATGACCTGATTCAATACCCAGCGGTCGATGGCTGGGGTCAGGTTGTGCTTCTCGGCGATCGGCATGAAGAAGCCTGGCAATACCTCGCCTTGCGGGCCGTTCATGCGCAACAGAATTTCCGAGAACTCACCTTCGGCGTCTTGCAGGCTGATGATTTGCTGGTGGTAGAGCACGAACTCATTCTGGATCAGGGCTTGCTTGAGCAAGCTAAGCCAGTAACGCTCGCGCTCTTCGTCGGCTTTGTCGCGTGCGGCCGGGTCGTGCAGTTCGCTGCGGTTGCCGCCCTGGCTTTGCGCATTGCGCAGCGCCTGGCTGGCCTGATCGAGCAGTAACTCGGTATTGGCGTTTTTTTCGCCGAGCAAGCTGCCGCCGATGCTGGTCGTGACCGTGATGGAGCGGGTGCCGACGTCGAAGATATCGCTGGCGATACTTTGCTGCAGGCTGGCGATCCAGGCCTTGACGCTTTCATCGTTACGCGAATGCAGCGTGACGCCGATGGTGTGCTCGGCGAGCAAGCCTGCACTGTCTTCGAGGCCGAGCAGGGTTTGCACGCGAGCGGCGAAAGCGGTGAGCAACTCATCGGCTTTGCCCAGGCCGATGCCGGCCACAATGGATTGCCAGTTGTCAGGTTCGATCAATAACAACGATTGACCCTTGGTGCCTTTGGCCGCGGCAGCGACGGCTTGGTCGATGCCTTCCAGGGTGCGTGCGCGATTGAACAGGCCGGTGACCGGATCTCGTTGCAAATGCTCGATCATGCCCGGATCGATCTGCTGCCGCCGGAACACGACTTGCAGGCAAGACTCGCCCTCGAAGGTGGCATGGGCAAATTCCACGCTGGCTTTGAAGGTGGCCGCGTCGGCGCGACGCGCTTGCAGGTCGAGCAGATTGGGGGCCTTTTCGCCCCGCGAGAGCATCTTCAGGGTGGCCTTGAATTCATCGGCATGGCTGGGGCTGATCATGTCGAGCACCGGCAGGCCGAGCAGATCTTCAAAGCTGTCGTAACCGAAGGTTTCCAGATACGCCTGATTGGCGCGCACATGCATACCTTCATGCACATAGGCGATGGCGTCGGTCGAGGAGTCGAGCAAGGCATCGCAGCGCCGCTCGGACTCGCGCAGTGCGGCCTCCAGGCGGCGCAGTTGGCGACGCGTATTCAAGGCTTCGAATTCGCGCTGGATAACCGCCATCAATTGTTTCGGCTGGGGCCGCAGGCCAATGCTGCGCACACCATTGGCAAAGAGGTTGGTCACCTCGTCGTTGTCCAGATGAGCGACCAGCGCGATCAGCGACAAGTCGCGCCCATGTGCATCGAGCTGGCGGGTCAGGTCGCGTAGTTCCACGCTGCCGATGGAAGGGTCAAATAGCACCAGATCCGGTCCGAGCTCATCCAGTGCGCTTTGCACTTGCTCGGCCTGGGTCGCGCGGGCAGGGCGCACGGCAATACCGTTATTGCGCAGCAGGCTGATGATTTGCTCGGCATCTTCAACCGATTTTTCGATGAAAAGAATCTTGATGACCAGGTCTGTCTTCATGGTTACGTCGAGCTATCCGTAGGTTGCCGCCGGCTGCAGTGCCAGCCGATCGCTAGTGCCGATCACTCTTGGGTTGTAACGGATTCCGATCATCGCCGCCAGCAGAAATATCCCTAGAGTGACGGCGCGCGCATGTGCTGTCTAAGACGTGATCAAACTGGCCGCTTAGCAGTGTCGCCACCGACTTCGCGGACCAGCTTGGGTACCAGGTAGCCAGGTAGGCGCGCCCGAACAGCCTCGATCAAGGCCTGCGCGCGGCTGTCGTCGACTTCAAAGTGTGCCGCGCCCTGCACGCGATCGAGCTGGTGCAGGTAGTACGGCAATACGCCGGCGGCGAACAGCCGCTCCGATAGCGCGGCCAAGGTGTCCGCATGGTCGTTGATGCCGCGCAGCAGCACCGATTGATTGAGCACGGTGGCCCCGGTCGCCCGCAGGCGTGTGCAGGCCGCGTCTACACTGGCGTCAAATTCATTGGCATGGTTGGCATGCAGCACGACCACTTTTTGTAGTGGCAGTGCCGTCAGCCACTGTTGGAAGGCCTCGTCGACCCGTTCCGGCAACACCACGGGCAACCGGGTGTGGATACGCAACCGGGTGACATGGGGGATGTCGGCCAAGCCCCGGGTAAGCTCTTCCAGTTTGGCGGTGGTCAGGGCCAGCGGGTCGCCGCCAGAGAGGATTAATTCGCTGATCGAGGCATCTTGTCGCACGTGCTCCAAGGCCTGTCGCCATTGGCCTGCCGCGGCCATTTCGTCGCCGTACGGGAAGTGGCGGCGAAAGCAGTAGCGGCAATTGATGGCGCAGCTGCCGCTGGCGATCAGCAGCGCGCGGCCCTGGTATTTATGCAGCACCCCCTGGGCCGCTCGTGCGTCCAGGTCGCCAACCGCATCGACAGCGAAGCCCGGCGGCTGCTCCAGTTCGGCCAGCGAAGGCAGCACTTGCAGCAATAAGGGGTCGTGCGGGTCGCCATGCTGCATGCGCGCTAAGAAGCCACGGGGAACGCGCAAGGCAAAGCCTGCGTTGCCAGCAGGCAACTGGCTGTGGAGATGCTCCAGGCCTAGCTGGCGCAGCAGTTCAGCGGCATCGGTGAGCGAATCCCGCCATAGCTGGCGCCAGTCGGCCGGCTTCGGGGCGGTGTCCGCCGGGCTGGCCATTTGGTGGTGTGTAATGCGGGCGCCGGGGCTTGCGGTTATCATGTGCGGCCTTGTGCCGGGCAATGGCCCGTCAATTTGCATATTTTAGCCGCTGATGAGGGCGTGCAAAGGGCTTTTGGGGCCTTTGCCCATCGAATTGGCATTTCATTTTGGAGCGTACTGCATGGCCACTTACGGGCTCAACGACGTTAAAAACGGTGTAAAAATCATCGTTGACGGCGCCCCCTATACCATCGTCGAGGCGGAGTTCATCAAGCCGGGCAAGGGCCAAGCCTTTACCCGTATCCGTATCCTCAACCTGCTTAACGGCCGCACCACCGAAAAGACGCTGAAGTCGAGCGACTCGTTCGAAGGCGCCGACGTGGTCGATACCGATATGCAGTATCTCTACAGCGATGGCGAGTTCTGGCATTTCATGCAGCAAGAAACCTTCGAGCAGCATCAGGCCGACAAGACCGCGATGGGCGAGACTGCCAAGTGGCTTAAGGGTGAAGAAGCCTGCGTCGTGACCTTGTGGAACGGTCGTCCGATTTCGGTGCAGGCGCCGAACTTCGTCGAGCTGAAAATCGTCGAGACGGATCCGGGCGTGCGCGGCGATACCTCCGGCGGTGGCGGCAAGCCGGCCAAGCTGGAAACCGGTGCGGTGGTGCGCGTGCCGTTGTTCGTCAATCAAGACGAAATCATCAAGGTCGATACCCGCACCGGCGAATATTTCAGCCGCGTGAAGTGATGCATGAGCGCATGAGCTGGCGCCAACAAGCACCGGCGTATGCGTTGCCAATCGCTGTTCTGGCTTGCGCCAGGGCCGCGGTTATAGACATGGGGCGGCCACCGCAAGGTGCACCGCCCCATGTCGTACCAGTTGATGCCACAGAGTGAGTTCAGATGAACCCGACCGCCTTGCAACCCGTCGACCTGTTGATCGAAGCGCGCTGGGTCGTGCCGGTAGAACCCCACGCTGTGGTGCTGGAAAATTACGCAGTAGCTGTCAGCGAAGGGTGTATTGTCGCTTTGCTACCCATTGCTGACGCCCGTGCCGCCTACGCACCGCGCGAGCGCGTAGCGCTGACCGAGCATGCGTTGATTCCCGGCCTGGTCAACGCCCACACGCACAACCCCATGACACTGCTGCGCGGTCTGGCGGATGACTTGCCCTTGATGGTCTGGCTGCAGCAGCACATCTGGCCTGCCGAAGCCAAAGTCATGGGGCCGGAATTCGTCCGCGATGGCGTCGAGCTGGCGGTGGCGGAGATGTTGCGCGGTGGCACCACCTGCACCAACGAAAATTATTTCTTTCCCGACGTGATCGGTGCCACCTATCGGCGCATGGGGTTTCGCGCGGTTGTTGGTTTGCCGGTGATCGATTTCCCCACCGCCTGGGCAAAATCCCAGGACGAATATTTCGAGCGGGCCGGCGATGTGCATGACAGCTTTCTGGGCGATGCCCTGGTGAGCACCGCGTTTGCTCCGCATTCGTGTGCTGGCCGACCAATTGGATATTCCGGTCCATTTGCATACCCATGAGACCGCGCACGAAGTCGAGGAAGAAAAGAAAAAGAGCGGCCTGCGTCCGTTCCAGCGGTTGCAAAAGTTAGGCCTGGTCAACGACCGCCTGATTGCCGTGCATATGACTCAGCTGACCGATGGCGAGATTGCGGCATGCGCCGAGGCGGGCGTATCGGTGGTGCATTGCCCGGAGTCGAATCTCAAGCTGGCCTCGGGGTTTTGCCCGGCCGAAAAATTGCGCCAGGCAGGCGTCAACGTGGCCATCGGCACCGATGGCTGCGCCTCCAACAATGATTTGGATATGTTCGGCGAGATGCGTACCGCGGCACTATTGGCTAAGGCGGTGGCTGGTGATGCCGCAGCCTTTGACGCGGCCCATGCGCTGCGCGCAGCAACGCTGAATGGCGCCAAGGCGATGGGGCTGGAAACAAAGATCGGTTCGATCGAGGTAGGCAAGCAAGCCGATTTTGCCGCTGTGCGGCTGTCGGATCTCGAGACGCAACCGCTGTTTCATATCGCCTCGCAACTGGTTTATAGCACCGGCCGGCATCAGGTCAGCGACGTCTGGATCGCTGGTGTACGCAAGCTCGATACGCGTGAATTGATCGATGTCGACACTGCCGCCATTTTGAGCAAGACCCGTGCCTGGCGTGAGCGCATTGCGGCTGGCTGATGCGTGAGCGCTATCCTCGTTTTCGATCTCTGTTTCCTAGGTAATGTCGATGAATCGCTATTTGATCTTGGTCATGCGCCGTCCACAGTTCGATCCGGCGATGGTGAAACCGCACCAGGATTTTCTCGAAGGGCTACGCGCTGGCGGACGGATCGAATTGAGCGGGCCCTTTAGCGATAAATCAGGCGGCGCCTACCTGTTGCTGGCAGAGAGCCTCGAAGCGGCCCTGGCTATCGTCCATACCGATCCGGCCTATATCAGCGGCGGTTGGGAATTTACGGTGTACGAATGGCAGGCGCGCTAAGCTTCACGCTGCTTCTCCAGCCCTCACCGACTGGCATCCCCTTTCGACAGTCGGTCGACTTGCCACGCGCAAGAGGAACTCATCATGCAAGCCGCTAATGTAAGCCCCGAAGAAATTGCCCGTTTCGACCAGCTGGCGTCGCGCTGGTGGGATCCGGATGGCGAGTCGCGCCCGCTGCACGACCTTAATCCGGTGCGTACCGCTTATATCGCTGCCCGCACGGAGTTGCGTGGCGCGCGGGTCGTGGATGTCGGCTGCGGTGGCGGTCTGCTCAGCGAAACGCTGGCGCGCGCCGGTGCCCAGGTCACCGGTATTGATATGGGGCAGAAGGTGATCGACATCGCCAAGCTGCATCTGCATGAGTCCAATCTCAGCGTCGATTATCGGGTGCAATCCTCGGCCGATCTTGCCGCGGCGGAACCGGCGGCATTCGATGCCGTGTGCTGTATGGAACTGATCGAGCATGTGCCTGACCCAGCCGCCTTGGTGGCTGACTTGGCTGCGTTGGTCAAGCCGGGTGGCCGTGTTTTCATGTCGACGCTAAACCGTACTCCGGCGGCTTTCGGCGCGGCGATTCTTGGTGCCGAATACGTGATGCGCATGCTGCCGCGTGGCACCCATCACTACGCACAGTTCCTTAAGCCATCCGAGCTGGGGCGCTTGCTCCGTCATGCCGGCCTGGAGCTGGAGGATGTCTCGGGTCTGGGCTATAACCCGCTGACCCGCAAGGCCTGGCTTAGCCGTTTCACCGCGGTGAATTACTTGCTTAGTGCGCGTAAGCCCGCATGACGTCAGCCATGACTCCATTGAATATCCCAGCGCTGGGTGCGTTGAAATCCTTGCCTGAAAATATCCAGGGTGTGCTGTTCGATCTCGACGGCACCTTGCTCGACAGCGCGCCCGACCTATACGCCGCATTGCTGCTGCAATGCGAGGAAGAAGGCGTTGCCGCGCCAGCTTATGCGCCGGTGCGCGAGGTTGTGTCGCGTGGCTCTAGAGAAATTTTGCGTTGCGGTTTCCCTGGCCGCGATCAAGCCGGCATACAGGATCTGGTTCCGCGTTATCTGAGGTTGTACGAAGAAGTGATGGCGCAGAAGACACGGCCCTTCGATGGCGTGGTCGAGCTGCTCGGCATGCTTGAAGCGCAAGGTCTGGCCTGGGGCATTGTGACCAACAAGCCTGGTTTTCTTACCGATGAGCTGGTCCGGCGCCTGGGCTGGTCGGGTCGAGCCCGTGCGGTGGTTTCCGGTGACACGCTGGCGGTGAAAAAGCCCGATCCGGCGCCGGTGTTCTTGGCCTGTGAACAGGCTGGGCTGGACCCGGCGCGTTGTGTGTTCGTCGGTGACGACCATCGCGATGTGTTGGCCGGCGCTGCCGCGGGTCTCTACACCGTGGCCGTCAGCTGGGGCTATCTCGATGGCGGCAACCCCTGGCAATGGGGGGCGGATGCCGTGCTTGATCATCCTCTGCAGTTGGCTGAACTACTCCAGCTTCGACCCGTGCCGGCGTGAGCGCGGATGTCATGAGTACGGATGTTGCCCCTGGCGGCGCGCTGCAAAGCTATATCGATAAATGGTTGGCGGTGCAGCCACAACAGCGCATCGCCCTGAGCTTTGTCGACCCCCGGCAGTATCCGGGGCATATCGCCTTGGCCGCGCTGGAGCAGGAGCTGCTGGGCGCTGCTTACGGTATTCGCGAACCCCAAGTAGCCGCAGCCAAGCTCAATTGGTGGGCTGAGGAGCTGGCTGGTGCCGCTGCCAGTGGCGGGCGGCATCCGTTAACCCAGGTGCTGTTCGACGATGAGCGCGCGCATGCGATAGCCGGCGAGCGCTGGCTGGCGCCGGTATTGGCGGCGATGGCTCAGTTGGAAGAGGGTACGGCCGCGGATTTTGCCGCCCAGGTCGCCGCTGCGACGCAGTTGCATGGCGCGCTGGCCGCATTGGAAACGAGCTGGTGGTATGGCGACGGCGTATCGTGTGAGCGGGCCGCGCGCGCTGCGGTGTTGTCGCATTTGCTGCATGCCTTGCTGCGATTAGAAGAGGACGCTGAGCGCGACCGTCTGCCTTTGCCGATGGCACGATTGGCTCGTTACAGCCTCAGTCGCGCGCAATTGCATAAGGCCAGTGCAGAGCGTGAAGAGGCGATTCGCGCGCAATTGAGCGATTTGGCTAGCGCCTGGCGCGAGGCGGAGCGCCTGCCGGGCCCGTTGAGTGTGTTTCGCGGGCTGGAATCGCGCCATGGAAATCGCATGACTTTGCGGGCGGCCAAGTCGGCAGAGCCGCTCGCTGCGTTGCGTAAGGCCCAGCTGTGGCAGGGCCCAAGCGTTGCCTGGCGGGCCTGGCAAGCGGCTCGGGCCTGGCGTCAAACTCAGTAACGCTGATTTGGCAGGCTGGGTGGCGACGCATCGCTGGCTGGCTTGCCATCAAGGTGAATGTTGCAGACGCAGCGTTTCCCTGCGGTCACTATTGCGCCCCGGGGTGGATGCCCCAAGATTGCTGGTCTCACGGCGGCGCATGCCGCCGGCATTTTGCCGGCGCGCTGGACTGGGTCGGTATGGATGGCATCGAGGTGCCGGTGCGTTTCGACGCGGGCGACGGCGACCCGCAACGCGCCAGCGCGCGCGTCGGCGCCTTCGTCAACCTGCATCGCCCGGACAAGCGCGGCATTCACATGTCGCGGCTTTATCTGCAGGTCGAGCAGGCGTTGAGCACGCAAACATTGAGTGCCGACATGCTGCATCAGCTGTTGCGTGGCTTCCTCGATTCGCATAAAGATCTGTCGGATCGCGCTTGCCTCAGTATCCGTTTCGAGCATCTCGTGCGCCGCCCGGCCTTGCGTAGTAACAACAGCGGTTGGCGTGCCTATCCGGTATGCATCGAGGCCAGCCTGACCGGCGACGATTTTCTGATCGAGTTCGGGACCGAGGTGGTTTACTCATCCACCTGTCCGGCTTCTGCGGCGTTGTCACGGCAATTGATCCAGGATCAATTCGCCAAAGACTTCGACGCCACCGCGGCGCTGGACCATGCTGCGGTGCTGGCGTGGCTGGGCAGCGAGCGCGGCATCGTGGCCACGCCGCATGCCCAGCGCAGCATCGCGCGGTTGCGAATTCGCCCGACGGCAGACACCGGATTTGATCTGATCGGCTTGATCGATAGCGTGGAGCATGCGCTTGGCACGCCGGTGCAGACGGCGGTGAAGCGTGAGGACGAGCAGGCCTTTGCCCTGGCCAATGGCGGCAACCTGATGTTTTGCGAAGATGCCGCGCGGCGGATTCAGCGCGTGCTCGATGCCGACGATCGCCTGGGCGATTTCCATATTCGCGTCGAACATCAAGAGAGCCTGCACCCGCATGACGCGGTGGCCTATGCCAGCAAGGGTATTGTCGGTGGTTACCGTGGCGACCGTTGCTGATGGCGTAGCGGTGCACGACTGTTAGCATGGCAAGTCACTGCCGTCACATGAGCGGCATCAGGAGCTTTCCATGCGTATTCGTTATCTCATCCTGGCCATTGCAGCCCTTTCGCTGACTGCCTGCATGAGCTGGTTTGGCGGTCACAAAGCCAGCGCGCCCGCTCAGCACGCGTTGATGCGCTCACTCACTGGCCAGGTTGAATACAGCCTCTCGCAGCCCTTGCCTGCGGATGCCTGGCTCGAAGTGACCTTGTCAGATGTCAGCCTGATGGATGCGCCCTCGCGGACGATTGCGCACGAGCGCATCGCGCCGGTCGGTGCTTCCCCGGTCGAATTCATGTTGACCTATGACCCGGCCGACTTGGGCAAGGGCGTGGATTTCGCAGTCTCCGCGCGTTTGCAGCAAGGCGACAAATTGCTGGCAATCAATGATGAGCGTGTCAGTGTGCTGGGACGCTCCGGCCAGGGTAGCCCGGTGCGGGTGGTTTTGAAGGCGGTACCCTGAGAAGGTGGTGGCCCAAGAGGTCACCGTTACATAGATCCGCCCCCGCCGGCATGAGCCTGGCGGGTAGCGGCGAAAATCATCCTCTCGCTGCCATCGCGATGCCGGCGATGATTAAGAAAAACACCACCAACGACACGATGCTGGTCACGAAGTAGCTCATTTTGCCGTCGAGGCGCCGTGATCTCAGATAGAGATAGATGGGCGCTCCGAAAGCCCCCAGGATAATGGCCCACCAGTAAGCATTGGACGGAGTGCGCCCAGTTTTCTTGATCGTTTCGCGGTCCCATACGGCGAGGCCGATATAAATCCCCATGCTTACGAAACTGGTGCCTGGGAGCAGGGTGAGCAAGGTGAGCCATAACGGTGCGGTCGCAATGACCCAGGCCGGCGTATCGCTGACGGGTCCGGTGATGACGTCCGCCGATGGCTGCATGGGTGACAGGATGGCTGCCGAGGTCGCGGCATAAGGATTATTCAGTGTTGACCCGCTTTCATTGGCAAATGGGGTGCTCTCTACGGCAGCCCAGTTCACCATGCCGTCGGTCCATACCAGGGTGCCGCGTCGAATAGTGCCTTGCTGGATTTTCTGGCGAATAACCTCTGCGCTGACGGGCCCTGCAGCTTGGGCTCCGTCTTGGTAATGCCATGCGCTTTCGGTTGCTCTGGTGCTGGACATCCGTTTCCCCCTAGGGCTGATGGTGGCTTTGAAACTAAGGATCAAGGCTGCGCTATGCCTGGCAGCAGTAGTGGGTCCAGGCGGGTGCCAAACCAGTTGAAGCCCCAGTGCACATGCGGTCCGGTAGCACGGCCGGTCATGCCGGCAAGTCCGATGATTTGGCCTTGTTGTACCCGCTGGCCCGATTTCACATCGATGCGCGACAGGTGTAAGAAGTTGGAACTCAGCCCAAACCCATGGTCGAGCAGTATCGTGCCGCCGGTGAGGTACTGCATAGGCTTGGCGAACGTGATGATGCCGGCGGCCGGTGCTTTTACTGGAGTGCCCTCAGGTACGGCGATATCCATGCCTGAATGCGGTGCCTTGGGCTCGCCGTTGACGATGCGCTGATTGCCGAAACGGCCGCTGATGCGGCCTTTTACCGGCCAGACAAAACCATTGAGAAAATCCTCGCGCTCATCGTCACGATTACGCGCCGCTGTTACTTCAGCTTGTTCGCGTTTGATCCGCTCGGCGACGCTGGGAGGGGGATTCACCGTTTGCGGCGGTACCCCATTGACGCGTTCAACCGGCCAATTACGCGGCGTAACGCGGATCAGCGCGTTTTCTTGGTGCCCATCTTGATAAATGAGGCTGATGTTGAGCGGGCCCTTTTCGTCCCGTCCTGCGCCGAACACCACCGTGCCATCGCGACCGACGTGAATCGCCTTGCCAGCGAGACTGGCCCGGGTCGCCAAAGGCAGGGTGGCGACGATCAAGCCACCTTGCGAGACACTCTGCGGCAAGTTCGATAGGGCGGCGGCTGACACATGGTTGCTGATGGCAAGCGCAAACGTGGCCCCCAGCAAGGCCGGTAAGCATAGTCTCATCGATCAAAGGCCAACCGCTGACCGCGCACTGAGCCATCGACCTTCGATCCATCCCATACCCGTTGGCCGTTGACGAAGGTGGCCGCAATGGAACTGTTGAAAGTGACGCCCTCGAACGGCGACCAGCCGCAGGTCGACAAAACCTCTTCGCGGCTGACTGTGTGTGGCCGGTTGGGATCGACCAGCACCAGGTCGGCCGCATAGCCTTCGCGCAGATAGCCACGCTGATGGACATCGAACAGGGTTGCCGGCGCATGGCATACCGCCTCCACCACCCGCTCCAGGGTCAGCTTGCCTTCGAATACCCGTTGCAGCGCAGCCTGCAAGGCGAACTGCACCAGCGGTAACCCGGAGGGGGCTTTGTCGTAGAGCTGAGCTTTTTCTTCCAGCAAATGCGGCGCGTGGTCGGTGGCCAGTACGTCGATGCGGCCTTCGGCTAGCGCCTGGGTAATGGCCTCGCGATCGGCGGCATTCTTGATCGCCGGATTGCATTTGATGAGAAAGCCTAGCCGCTCATAGTCGGCGGCGTCGAAATGCAGGAAATGCACGCAGGTTTCCGCGGTGATTCGCTTGCCCTTGATAGGGCCGGGCTGAAATAGCGCCAACTCATCGGCCGTTGAGATATGCAGTACATGCAGGCGGCTGCCGTGCTTTTGCGCCAGGGCAATCGCCAGCCGAGTGGATTTAATGCAGGCCTCGCGCGAGCGGATTAATGGATGCTCTCGCGCAGGAATCTCGTCACCGTACTTTTCGCGCGCCTTGGCATGCAGGGCGTCGATCATCGGGGTGTCTTCACAGTGCGTGATGATCGGTACCGGGGCTTCGCGGAAGATGCCGTCGAGCACCTGCGGATTGTCGACCAGCATATTGCCGGTGGAGGCGCCCATGAATACCTTTACGCCCGGCGCCGCCTTGGGGTCGAGAGTACGGATCGCTTCCAGGTTGTCGTTGCTGGCGCCGAGGTAGAAGGCGTAGTTCACCGCCGAGGTTTCGGCGGCCCGGGCGTATTTGGCCTCCAGCGAGTCCCGGTCCAGTGCCGGCGGCTTGGTATTGGGCATCTCCATGAAGCTGGTGATGCCGCCCGCTGCGCAGGCGCGGGACTCATGGGCGATATCGGCTTTATGGGTGAGCCCGGGTTCGCGAAAATGCACCTGATCGTCGATCATGCCAGGCAACAGCCACAAGCCGCTGGCATCGACGACCTGCTCGCCGGGGCGGGCATCCAGGTGACTGGCGATGGTTTCGATGCGGCCATGGCTGACCCGCAGGTCGGCATGAGTGCGCTGGCCTTCGTTGACCAGTTCAGCGTTCTTGATTAGCCAATTAGTGGACATGAGGTTCTCCGTGGGGGCGGCATCTAAGAGCCTGTTCGAGATCTCCGAGTGGCCCGCGCCGAAAACCATTTGCTCGCAGGACAAGGAAGAACGAAAGAGTGTACGTCGGTACGCGACTGAATGATGACGCGGTCGTGCGGGCAAACAGCTCAGGCCCCAAGGCTTGAGTCGCTATGGCCGCCATGTGCCAGCGCGCGGCTTGACCTGACGGCCAGTCAGGCGCTGCGCCACGCACTACCACCTGGCAGCCATAGCGGCTCAACGCGGGCTACTCGGAGATTTCGAGCAGGCTCTAAAGGTAAATTGCTCGGGGACAGGGTCTTCGCCGCCCGTACATAAGGGCTGACAACGCAATAATCGCCAACCAGTCAGCAGACTGCCACGAAGCGGACCAAAGCGCGCAACCGCAATCCGTGCATAATCCGAGCAGCTGGGGTGGAAGCGGCAGCGCTGCCCCAGCAACGGGCTGAGCCAGCGCTTATAGAAACCAAGCAGTAAAAGTATGAGTCGGGTCAAAACGTTTCACGCTGCCAGGACAGTTTGCGGCTTACCGGGATAAGCTCCATTAGTGCTGCAGTATTCCAGAAGCATGGTTGCTGGTGTAAGGCACATGAGCTATAACACCGGGCCGCCACGGCCAAAACGGTGAAGGGATATGGCGAAAACGACGCGTAGTTCGGCAGCTGTCAAGGCGCAGAAAGGGAAGTCTGCGAGCAAGGCGAATGATGTCAAAGCCCACAAATCAAAAGCTGCTGTTAAGGGCGGGGCTGCCAAGGGTGGGCAGACAGTGAAGCGTGCAGTGGCAAAACCAGCTGCCAAGGCGGCACCTGCCAAGACGGCAAAGAAAGCGGTGGCCAAGAAAGCCGTTGCGCCGGTCAAGAGCACGGCAGCGAAAAAGCCGGTTGTTAAGAAAGCAGTGACGAGCGGCACCAAGCAGTCCGCGGCCGTCAAGCCTGCAGCGACCAAGAAAGTGGCGGCCAAGCCGCAGCCGAAGAAGACCGCGCCGAGCAAGACGCCCGTCGCCAAGAAACCCGATGCCAAGAAGGCGCCCGTGAAAAAAGTCGTCAAGCCCGTCGTATCCAAGACCGTAGCGCCGGTTAAGCCGCCCAGCCAGCCGGCTGCCAAAGCGCCGATCGCCAAGCCAGTAGCCAGCCCGGTAGCCAAACAAGTAGTGCCAGCGGCCAGCAAACCGGCCACAATAGCCAAACCTATACCCCAGCAGCCCGCCGCCGCGCCTCTCAAAGGCAAGGTTGCGAGTGCAGTCGCCGTGGCGACTCCGCGGGTGGCCTCTGCCACCGCGCGCCACACCATCCACAAAAAACAGAAGACCCCGCAGTCCTCGATGAATAGTTCCGCAGCGCTCGACAACGGCATTACCAAAGACGATGGGCGTTATGCCCTGCCATCCACCACCCAGATTACTCTGCCGAAGGGCTATCACCCCTCGAACGACAAGGACGAGGAGTACATGAGTCCTCGTCAGCTGGCTTACTTCCGCAACAAGCTGCGCGATTGGCGCAATCAGCTTGTGGAAGAGTCACGGCAGACGATGGAGAACTTGCGCGATGAAGTGCGCGATGTCGGCGACGAAGCCGAGCGAGCCACTCGGGAAACCGAGAACTCTCTCGAGCTGCGTACCCGCGATCGCTATCGCAAACTGATCTCCAAGATTGACAAAGCCTTGCGCCGGATCGAAGAAGGGCGTTATGGCTATTGCGAAGAAACCGACGAGGAAATCGGCGTGGAGCGCTTAGATGCGCGCCCCATCGCCACCTTGTCGCTCGATGCGCAGGAGCGCTACGAGCATAAGCGTAAACAAATGGGCGACTGATCCCGCCTGTTGCTGCTACCAGACAAAACCCCGCCTGGTGCGGGGTTTTGTTTTAGCTGGGTTTGCGGCGGCATTTACCTGGATGCTTGCGCCGCGTAGGCCTTCAACTTGGCCAGCATGGCGGCGAGTCCGTTGGCACGGGTTGGCGAAAGGTGCTTGGCCAGGCCAATCGCCTCGATGAAGCGCGGTTCGGTCGCAAGAATCTCCGCGGCCGAGCGATCCGAATAGACGCGCAATACCAAGGCAATCAGGCCCGAGACGATGGCGGAGTCGCTGGCTGCGATGAAGTGCAGCTTCGCGGCGTCATCCCCGCACGGCACCAGCCACACCATCGACTGGCAGCCATGCACGCGGTGTTCTTCGGTCTTCAGTGCTTCAGGGAAGGCGGGCAATTTCTTGCCCAGGTCGATCAGGTACTGGTAGCGCTCGGTCCAATCGCCGAAAAAGGCGAATTCTTCGATGATGTCTTCCTGAGCCTGCTCAGTGCTTAGTGGGGCGGTAGCGTTCATGTACGGATTATCGCGCGTTTTGCCGGCATATCAGCTTTTCAGCACGCTCCAGCGTGTGCCCTGCGCGCCATCTTCGATAACAATGCCCAGGGCGCTAAGCTCATCGCGGATTTCATCCGCGCGCTTGAAGTCGCGCGTGGCGCGGGCATGGCGGCGTTGATCCAGCAAGGCCTCAATGCGCGCCTCGTCAATGTCGATGGCGCCGGTTTGTTTAAACCATGCCTCAGGATCTTGCTGTAACAGGCCGAGCAAGGCGCCGGCGCCAAGCAGCATGGCTTTGGCTTCACGCTGGGCTTGTGCATCGCCAGCCTGGCGGGCGGCGTCGGCCAATTGCGAGAGCTCGGCGAGCGCCTGCGGGGTGTTGAGGTCGTCGCAGAGCGCTGCCTCGGTGCGGCCGGGCACCGGCAGCGGATGTTCCACCTCGATCTCGGCCAAGTCACGCAGTACGCGATACCAGCCATCCAGTGTGCTGGTCGCCTGGGTGATGGCGGCATCTGACCAGTCCAGCGGCTGGCGGTAATGTCCGCGCAGCAAGACCAGGCGTAGCGATTCGGCAGGATGCTGCTTGAGTAGCTCCTGAATCAACAGCACATTGCCCAGCGATTTGGACATCTTGCGGCCGTCGAAGGTCAGCATGCCGTTGTGCATCCACCAGCGTGCGAAGGTTTTGCCACCGTGAGCGCAGGTGGATTGGGCAATCTCGTTTTCGTGATGTGGGAACAGCAGGTCGACGCCACCGGCGTGGATATCGATGGTCTCGCCCAATTGCGCCGAGCACATGGCTGAGCATTCGATGTGCCAGCCTGGCCGGCCACGGCCCCAGGGGCTGTCCCAGCCGGGCAGGTCAGGCGTGGATGGCTTCCACAACACGAAGTCGCCGGGGTTGTTCTTGTAGGGGGCGACTTCCACCCGGGCGCCGGCGATCAACTCCTCGGTATCGCGGCCCGAGAGCGCGCCATAGGCCGGAAAGGAATCCACCTGAAACAGCACATGGCCTTGGGCAGCGTAGGCATGCCCCTTGGCGATCAGCGCTTCGTTCATCGCGATGATCTCGTCGATATGCGCCGTGGCATGGGGTTCGAGATCGGGCGGGGCGACGCCAAGGCCGGCCATGTCCGCGTGGTAGGCCTTGGTATAGCGGTCGGTGATGGTGCTGATCGGCACGCCTTCTTGCTTGGCCGCGGCGTTGATCTTGTCTTCCACGTCGGTGATGTTGCGGGCGTAGATCACCTGCGGGTAATGCCGGCGCAGCAGCCGGGCCAACACGTCAAAAACCACCGGGCCGCGCGCGTTGCCGATATGTACGTAGTTATAGACCGTGGGCCCGCAGACATACATGGTCACTCGTTGCGGATCGAGCGGGGTAAAGACCTCGGTACGGCGTGTCAGGCTGTTGTAGAGCGAAATCGGCATCGATGGAAAATCCGCGGCAGAGATAAGGCCGGAGGGTGAGCACGGGCCAGCCTGGCATCTTAACAAGATGTAAGTATTGTCACAGGGTTACGGGCATTCTAAGCCTCGATTCAGTGTCAATTTGTTGGAATCACTCATGGCGCTGAAAAGCGTGATGCATGCCCCCGATCGGAGGTCGTAATGACCAAGCTGTTTTTCCCCGCGCTGATACTGGCCCTGACGACCGTCAGCAGCGCGTTCGCGCAGGATGCGCGCTATTCGAACGTCGACAGTAATGCCCACTATGGTTGGGCCGACGTGCTGCGCGTGGACCCCATCTATGGCGTGGCACGCACCGAGGTGCCGCGGCAGGAGTGCTACGACCAGCAAGTTGTGCACAGCGACTCGGGCAGTGGCAGCACGGCAGGCACCATCCTGGGTGCCGTGGTGGGCGGTGTCTTAGGCAGCACGGTGGGTAGGGGCGGTGGTCGCACGGCGGCCACGGTGGCTGGCGCAGTAGTGGGTGGCGCCGTCGGCAATAGCGCTACCCGCACGGGCGGCGGCGAATACGAAAGCACCGAAACCCGGTGCCGGCAGGTCAGCTCGGTCAGCGAGCAGCGCCGAATCATGGGTTATGACGTGGAATATCGCTATCACGGCGAGGTCTATGTTTCGCGGCTCAACTACGATCCCGGCGAGCGGCTGCGGGTCAGAGTCAGCGTAGGCCCTGCCGATTGATCATCTCCGCCGCCTTCGGGCGGCGGTTTGCTATGGGCGGTTTGGCCCCCGCCGCCCGCAGTTGCACGGCAACCAAAATCCCGTCATGATGCGCGCTTACTTGCCCGGAATTCTCATGTCCGCAGCCGTCTATACCGCTACTGTGCTTACCAGCGCCCGCATGGCCGCAGGTATGACGTCGCGTGCTCGCCGACCGCTGGTCCGACATCTGGCCGGGTAGGCTGTCGCGCACGTTTCATGTGAATCGACTAAAAACCCGGCCTTGTGCCGGGTTTTTTTGTTTACGGATTTGGAGCAGTTATGACTCTTCGCCATTTTCTAACCACGCAGGACTACAGCCGCACCGAGATCGAGGCGCTGCTGGAGCAGGCTGCTGCGTTCAAACGCTCGCCACGCGGCCAACAACTGGCGGGCAAGTCGATTGCGCTGTTGTTCTTCAATCCATCGATGCGTACGCGCACCAGTTTCGAGCTGGGCGCCTTCCACCTGGGCGGCCATGCCATCGTCTTGGCGCCGGGCAAGGATGCATGGCCGATCGAGTTCGAGGTCGGCAGCGTGATGGATGGCGATACCGAAGAGCATATCGCCGAGGTAGCGCGAGTGCTGTCGCGCTATGTGGATTTGATCGCGGTACGCGCATTCCCGAAGTTTCAGGATTGGGCGGTCGACCGCCAGGACAAAGTCATCAAGGCGTTCGCGCAGTACGCCACGGTGCCGGTCATCAACATGGAAACGATCACTCATCCTTGCCAGGAATTGGCTCACGCCCTGGCGATGAAGGAGCATCTGGGCAAGCTGCAAAACCGCAAGTACGTGCTTACCTGGACTTACCATCCCAAACCCTTGAACACCGCGGTGGCCAATTCCGCCTTGTTGATCGCGACCAAGCTGGGCATGGACGTCACCTTGCTTTGCCCAACGCCGGATTACGTGCTGGACGAACGCTACATGGCTTATGGCTGCCAGAACGCCAAAGACAACGGCGGTTCGCTCAAGGTCAGTCACAACATCGAAGACGCCTATAGCGGCGCCGAGGTGGTCTATGCGAAGAGCTGGGGTGCGCTGCCGTTCTTCGGTCGTTGGGAGCAGGAGAAGCCGATCCGCGAAGCGCATAAGCACTTCATCGTGGACGAAGCGAAGATGGCGCTGACCAACCAAGGGCTATTCAGTCATTGCTTGCCGTTGCGCAGGAACATCAAGGCGACCGACGCGGTGATGGATTCGCCTGCCTGCATCGCTATCGATGAAGCCGAGAACCGCCTGCATGTGCAGAAGGCGGTCATGGCTTCGCTGATGGCTGGTCGCTAAGCCCGGCTGCCGAGAAATCACATGTATACGCCACGCCACTTCAAGGAAACGCGCAACCAGGTTTTGCGCGACTTGTTGCACAGCTATCCGTTCGCGACGCTGGTAACGACCCATCCGGTATCGGGGCTTGCGATCAATCACCTGCCTTTCGAACTGGTCGGTGACGCGTTGCTGCATGGACATGTCGCGCGTGGCAATGAGCTGGCGGACATGGATGGAGCCGAAGTGCGGGTGATCTTTCAGGGGCCGGACGGCTATATCAGCCCGAATTGGTACCCCAGTAAGCATGAGACCGGGCGCGAGGTGCCCACCTGGAATTACGCCGTGGCACATGTTTATGGTCGCCTGCGTGTCGTCAAAGACAAGGATTGGCTGCGCCGTTTGCTGCAAACACTGACCGACCGTCATGAGCTGGGGCAGCCTGCGCCGTGGCGAGTGAGTGATGCACCGGCCGATCATGTCGACCAGATGCTTGGCGCGATTGTCGGCCTCGAAATCGCGATCGAGCGTATCGAAGGCAAATTCAAATTGAGCCAAAACCATCCCGCGTCTAATCGCGCCGGGGTAATCCAGGGGCTGCATCAGCGTGCCGATCATCGCGACGCCGAGTTAGCCCAGATGATGACTACCATGGAGAAGCTTCAGACATGACGATTGAACAACATAGTTACGCTGTCGACGTGGTGTGGACTGGCAACCACGGCACCGGCACGCATAGCTATCAAGGTTATGGCCGCGAGCATGAGATTCACGTTGCCGGTAAGCCGACGATTGCAGGTTCATCGGATGCGGCATTTCGTGGCGATGCATCGAAGCACAATCCCGAAGATTTAATGGTCGCTGCGCTATCCAGCTGCCACATGCTTTGGTACCTGCATCTGGCAGCGGTGGCCGGGGTCGTGGTGACGGCTTATGCCGACGCGGCGGTGGGCACGCTGAGCATCGGGGCACAGGGTGGCCAGTTCAGCGAAGTCGTGCTGCGACCGCTCGTGACGGTGACTGCGGCTAGCGACCCGGCCAAGGCCGTGGCCGTTCATGACGATGCACATCACGCTTGTTTTCTTGCCCGATCGGTGAATTTTCCGGTGCGCTGTGAGCCGCGCATCGAGGTTGAATCCGTATGACCGTTTTTCTATTTCAGGACCGATAAACCCATGAGCAAAGCTATTGTTCTCGCCTTTTCCGGCGGTCTCGACACCAGTTTCTGCGTGCCTTATCTACAAGAGCGCGGCTGGGCCGTGCACACCGTATTCGCCGATACCGGTGGCGTCGATGCGCAAGAGCGCGCCTTCATCGAACAGCGTGCCGCCGAGCTCGGTGTGGCTTCGCATGTCACGGTCGATGGTGGTCCGGCGATCTGGGCGGGCTTCGTCAAGCCGTTCATCCAGGCAGGCGAGGGCTATCAGGGACAGTATCCGTTGCTGGTTTCCGATCGTTATCTGATCGTCGAAGCCGCGCTGGCTCGCGCCGCGGAAATCGGTACCAAGGCGATTGCGCATGGCTGCACCGGCATGGGCAATGACCAGGTACGTTTTGACCTGGCGGTGAAGGCCCTGGGCGATTACGAAATCGTCGCGCCGATTCGCGAAATCCAAAAAGAACACACCGAAGTCCGCGCCTACGAGCAGAAGTATCTGGAAGACCGTGGTTTTGGTGTTCGCGCGAAGCAAAAGGCCTACACCATCAATGAAAATCTGCTTGGCGTTACCTTGTCTGGTGGCGAGATCGATCGCTGGCAAGCGCCGGGCGAGGGTTCGCGTGGCTGGTGCAAGCCGCGCGCCGAATGGCCGTCTGAAACGCTACGCGTCACGTTGAAGTTCGAGCATGGCGAGGCGGTGGCCTTGGATGGCGAAAAGATCGCCGGCCATAAGCTATTGGCAAAACTCAATGGTTTGTTCGCCCAGTACGGTGTAGGTCGCGGCATGTATACCGGCGACACCACCATCGGCCTGAAGGGACGCATCGTGTATGAGGCACCGGGTCTGTTCGCCCTGCTTGCCGCGCACCGCGCGCTGGAAGAGGCTGTGCTGAGCAAACAGCAGAATCGCTTCAAGCCCGAAGTGGCACGCAAATGGGTCGAGCTGGTCTACGAGGGCTTTTTCCATGATCCGCTGAAGACCGACCTGGAGGCTTTCCTGGCGGCCAGCCAGCGTTGCGTCAATGGCGAAGTCGTGCTGGAAACCAGCGGTGGCGTCGTCAACGCCGTGGAGATCCGTTCGCCGCATATCCTCAATGCCAAGGGCGCCACTTACGCGCAGGCCGCCGACTGGGGGGTAGCCGAGGCCGAAGGTTTTATTCGCCTGTACGGCATGAGCAGCACGCTGTGGGCTGAAATCAATCGGTGAACAGGTAAACCTATGAGCGACGATTTGCGCATCAGTACGGAGCAGAGCGAGCTTGACCTCGCCTTGATTCACGATTTTCTGTCGACCCGTTCGAGCTGGGCGCAGGGGATTTCGCTTGAGCGGGTGCGCAAGTCGATCGAGCACTCGCTGTGCTTCGGCGGCTTTCGCGGCGTGGCGCAGGTAGCGTTTGCACGAGTGATTACCGATTACGCCACCTTCGCCAACCTGGTCGATGTATTCGTGCTTCCCGAGCATCGCGGCCACGGATACGGCAAGCAGGTAGTGCAGGCGGTGATGAAGCATCCGGGGTTGCAAGGGTTGCGGCGTTTTACCCTGGCCACGGCGGATGCGCACGCGCTGTATGCGCAGTACGGATTCACCCCACCGCAGCGGCCAGCCTCGCTGATGGAAATTTACGTGCCGGACATCTACGCGGTCACCGACCGACGATGAACGGAATGATCAAGAAACCATAAGACGGACTTCATGAGCTCTTTACTGGACGAAACCCTTAAGCATTTGCGCGCGTTGGTTGGCTACGACACGCGTAATCCGCCGCGCGAGATTAATACCGGCGGCATCTTCGACTACCTGCGCGCGAATCTGCCGGGTTTCGCGGTGACGGTGACCGATTTTGGCGCTGGCGCAGTGAACTTATACGCCGTGCGCGGACAGCCGAAGTATCTGTTCAACGTGCATCTGGATACCGTGCCCGACTCGCCACATTGGTCGGCCGATCCGCACACGTTGCGGGTGACCGAGGATCGCGCGATTGGCCTGGGCTCTTGCGATATCAAGGGCGCGGCGGCGGCGCTGGTTGCTGTTGCCAATGCCACCAGCGGTGATATGGCCCTGCTGCTGTCCACCGACGAAGAGGCCAACGATGCTCGTTGCATCGACGGCTTCTTGAAGGACAAGCCTGTCTACGAGGCCATCATCGTGGCCGAGCCGACCAGGGGCGAGGCGGTGCTGGCGCACCGTGGCATCCATTCGGTGCAAATGCGTTTCAAGGGCCGTGCCGGGCACGCCTCGGGCGAACAACAGCCAGCCGATAACGCACTGCATCAGGCTATGCATTGGGGCACCGCGGCGCTTGGCTATGTGGCGAAGCAGTCGCATGAGCGCTTCGGTGGGCTGACCGGCCTGCGCTTCAATATCGGCAAGGTCGAGGGCGGTATCAAAGCCAATGTGATCGCGCCGACTGCCGATGTGCGTTTCGGCTTCCGTCCGCTGCCGTCGATGGATGCCGATCGCATGCTGGAAACCTTCCGTACCCTGGTCGAGCCGCAGCCGGTGGAGTTTGGCGAAACCTTTCGTGGCGACTCCTTGCCGGCTGGCGACACGGCGACCGCCGAGGCCCGTCGTCTCGCCGCGCGTGACCTCGCCGACGAGTTGGGTATCCCGGTGGGCAATGCGGTGGATTTCTGGACCGAGTCGGCGCTGTTTTCCGCAGCCGGCTACACCTCGTTTGTCTATGGCCCTGGCGATATCGCCCAGGCGCATAGTGCCGACGAGTGGGTGGCATTGAGTCAGTTGCAGCATTACGCAGAAACCATTTACCGGATCATCGATCGTGGAAGCGCATAAGCACACCCGTAAGACCATCGTGCGCTTGCTTTCGAGCATGGGCAGCACGAAGGAAATTCAGCAGTATCTGAAACGTTTCTCGCAGCTGGATGCGAAGCGCTTTGCCGTGGTCAAGGTCGGCGGTGCGGTGCTGCGCGACGACCTGCCTGCGTTGACCTCGTCACTGACATTTTTGCAGCAGGTCGGCTTGACCCCGATCGTGCTGCATGGTGCGGGGCCGCAGCTGGATGAAGAGCTGTCCGGCGCCGGTATCGAAAAGCAAACCGTCAACGGCTTGCGTGTTACTTCGCCCAAGGCTCTGGCTATCGTGCGCAAGGTATTCCAGGAGCAGAATCTGCGCCTGGTGGAGGCCCTGCAATCGATGGATACGCGTGCGACCTCGGTGCCCTCGGGCGTATTTACCTCGGTTTATCTCGATCGCGATATCTATGGTTTGGTGGGCAAGGTGGCCAGCATCAATCTGGCGCCGATCGAGGCCAGCCTTCGCGCCGGCTCGATCCCGGTGATTGCCAGCCTGGGTGAAACCGAAGAAGGGCAGATTCTCAATATCAACGCCGACTTCGCCGCCAATGAATTGGTACGGGTGTTGCAGCCTTACAAGATTGTCTTTCTGACCGGTACCGGTGGTTTGCTCGACGACAAGGGTAAGGTGATCGATTCGATCAATCTCAGCACCGAGTTCGAGCATTTGATGACGCAGCCGTGGATCAACGGCGGCATGCGCCTGAAGATCGAACAGATCGCCGATCTGCTGGCCGATTTGCCGTTGACCTCCTCGGTATCGATCACCCGTCCGTCGGAGCTGGCGAAAGAGCTTTTCACCCATAAGGGCTCGGGTACCATGGTGCGGCGTGGCGAGAAAGTGCTGCGCGTGACGTCGTGGGACGGCATCGACTGTGAGCGCATGCGTGGCCTGATCGAATCGAGTTTTGGCCGTACCTTGCTGCCCGACTATTTCGAGCGCACCAAGCCCTATCGCATCTATGTCAGCGAAAACTATCGCGCGGCGATGATTCTCACCGAAGAACACGGGCTGGCTTATCTGGATAAGTTCGCCGTGCTCGACGATGCGCAGGGCGAAGGTCTGGGGCGTGCGGTGTGGCAGGTCATGCGCGACGAGAATCCGCAGCTATTCTGGCGTTCGCGCCATGGCAATCCGGTCAACCCGTTTTATTACGCCGAGTCCGACGGCTGTTTCAAGCAAGAGCACTGGAAGGTGTTCTGGTATGGCCTGAACGACTTCGACACCATCGCCCGCTGTGTAGCGCATTGCGCAACACGGCAGCCGACCTTGATCGATTAAAGCAGCACCCCCTCCCGGTGCGAACAGGGAGGGGGCCGCACCGCATAGAGTGAACTCTCATGGCAGACCAGAAAAAAACCATCGGCATCGTCGGCGCGCGTGGCCATACCGGTGCCGAGCTGATTCGGCTGATTGCGGCACATCCGGCGCTGGAACTCATTTTCGTCTCATCCCGCGAGCTGGATGGGCAACGCGTTGCCGAGCATATCGATGGCTATGCCAGCGAGCTGCGTTACGCCAGCCTGGACCCCGCTGGCGTGGCATCGCAGGGCGCTGATGTGGTGATTCTGGCGCTGCCCAATGGCAAGGCGGCGCCCTATGTGGACGCGCTCGACCAGGCCAGGCCGGACACGATAATCCTCGATTTGTCGGCGGATTATCGCTTTGACGAACGCTGGTATTACGGCTTGCCGGAGCTGACTCGTCAGCGCTGGCGGGGGCAGAAACACATCAGCAATCCCGGCTGCTATGCCACCGCCATGCAATTGTCGATTGCCCCACTGAAAGATCTGCTGGCCGCGCCGCCGGTCTGTTTTGGCGTCTCCGGCTACTCCGGTGCGGGCACCACGCCCTCGGACAAGAACGATCCGGAAAAACTGCGCGACAACCTGATGCCGTATGCGCTTACCGGGCATATGCATGAGAAAGAAGCCAGTCGACATCTGGGCTTGCCGGTGGAGTTCATGCCGCATGTCGCCCCGCATTTCCGTGGCCTGACGGTAACCACCAATCTCTATCTGGCGCGCCCGCTTAAGCGCGAAGAGGTGATTCAGCGCTTCCACGCCAGCTACGACAACGAGCCGCTGGTACGCGTACTGGATGAAGCGCCCTGGGTCAGTCAGATTGCCAACAAACACCATGTCGACATCGGCGGTTTCGCGCTGTCGGCCGATGGCAAACGCGTCGTGGTGGTGGCGACGCTGGACAACCTGCTCAAGGGCGCTGCGACCCAGGCCATCCAGAACATCAATCTGCTGCTGGGTTGCGATGAATGGACAGCCATTCCGCGACCGTGACGCTTATCGGTATGTCATTCACTGGAGCTACCTACTTAATACACAACGAGCTACGTCATGCGCCTTTCACGATATCTGCTGCCCACTCTCAAAGAGACTCCTAGCGAAGCGCAGATCAGCTCGCACCGACTGATGTTGCGTGCGGGCATGATCCGACAAGAGGCTGCAGGCATTTATGCATGGCTGCCGCTGGGCTTACAGGTGCTTAGGCGAGTTGAACGTATCGTGCGCGAAGAGATGCACCGCGCAGGGGCGGTCGAGCTGCTGATGCCGACACTGCAACTCGCCGATCTATGGCGTGAAAGCGGCCGTTACGATGCCTACGGGCCCGAGATGCTGCGCATCCGCGACCGTCATCAACGCGAGTTGCTGTATGGGCCGACCAATGAGGAAATGGTGACGGGTATCTTTCGCGCCCATGTTCATTCGTATCGCGATTTGCCCTTGAACCTTTATCAGCTGCAATGGAAGTTCCGCGATGAATTGCGGCCACGCTTCGGGGTGCTGCGCGGGCGCGAGTTTCTAATGAAGGACGCCTATTCGTTCGACCTGGACGAAGCCGGCGCGCGGCGTTCTTATCAGCGGATGTTTGTTGCCTATCTGCGGATGTTTTCGCGCATGGGTCTCACCGCATGAGTTCATTGTCCTGGCTGATACCGGTGAATCCACGGTGTTTTGCGATCGAAGCCTGCTTGGGCTGAAAGCTCCCGCTGCGGATGTCGACTTCGATGGCGATCTGAGTGCGTTGATCGACCCTTGGAGCAAGCCTTATGCCGCCACCGAAGACGTGCACGACATTGCACGTTTCGAGCGCGAGGTGCCGCTTGAGCGGCAATTGCGCACGCGCGGTATCGAAGTGGGGCAGATCTTTTATTTCGGTACCAAGTACTCCGAGCCCATGAAAGCGCTGGTGACCGGCCCCGACGGGGTCGATCGACCGATTCATGGCGGTTGCTACGGGGTGGGTGTATCGCGTTTGCTCGGCGCCATCATCGAAGCTTGTCACGACGAGCACGGCATCGTCTGGCCCGATGCCGTGGCGCCGTTCCAGGTCGGCTTGATCAACCTGCAGCAAGGCGATGAACAAACCGATGCAGCTTGCGAGCAGATCTACTCCAAGTTGGCCCAGGCGGGTATCGATGTGCTTTACGACGATACCCAGGAGCGTGCTGGCGGCAAGTTCATGCAGATGGATTTGATCGGCCTGCCTTGGCAGTTGATCGTCGGCACCCGTGAGCTGAAAAACGGCAAGATTGAATTGAAGCGACGCGCGAATGGGCTGCGCGAGACGCTTCCCATCGACGTTGCGCTAGCCCGGTTGTTATAGGTACATGCGTTATAGGTACATGCTGCGCGTGATTGAGCGCAGTCATGGCCACTATTTACACCTTTTGCCCCCAGCCTGGGCTCTGAACCAACTTTGCAGGACATAGAAATGACTCAGCCGCTATGGCAGAAAGCCAATATCAAGATCGATGCCCGCATCATGAAATTTCTGGCCGGCGACGATGTGCTGCTCGATCGTGAATTTTTTCTGCATGACATCACCGCCAGCAAGGCGCATGTCGAGGGCTTGGCCCATATCGGTGTGGTGAGCGCTGATGAGGCGGTGGCATTGAAGCGTGAGCTGGATATGCTGGCGGTCGATTTCCGCAGCGGTGATTTCGTTTTGGACGAACGCTACGAAGACGGCCACTCGGCGATCGAGGCACGGCTTACCGAACGTCTTGGCGATGCCGGGCGTCGAGTTCATACCGGCCGTAGCCGCAACGACCAGATTCTGGTGGCGACACGGTTGTGGCTGAAGGACCAGCTGGCGGCACTGGAAACGCATTGCCGCGCGATTGCCGAGGTCTGCCTGCAGCGCGCGGCGCAGCCGGCGCTGCCATTGCCGGGGTACACCCATTTGCAGCGTGCGGTGGTGTCATCCACCGGCATGTGGTTTGCCGGCTTCGCCGAGGGCTTTATCGACAACGTACTGCGCGCGCGTCAGACCGCCGCGCTAATCGATGCCAACCCGCTGGGCACTGCGGCGGGTTACGGTGTGAACATGAAGCTGGATCGTGAGCACACCACCGCGGCGCTGGGTTTCTCGCGCATGCAGATTTCGCCGATTTATGCCCAGCTGTCCCGCGGCAAATTTGAAATGGCCGTGCTTGAGGCCATTGCCGGTGCCTTGCTCGACCTGCGTCGGCTGGCCTGGGATTTGTCCTTGTTCACTACCGCGGAATTCAACTTCGTCAGCTTGCCGTCGGAGTACACCACCGGTAGTTCGATCATGCCGAACAAGCGTAACCCGGACGTAGTGGAGCTGCTCCGCGCCAGTTATGCCAGCGTGGCGGCGGCGCGCACGGAGATCGAGCAATTGCTGTCGCTGCCTTCGGGTTATCAGCGTGATCTGCAGTTCTCCAAAGGTTCGTTGTTTCATGGTTGCCGTCATGGTTTGGCGGCATTGGAGCTGGTACCGGATCTATTGGCACGCATGCAATGGAACGAGGCACCGATGCGCGCGGCGATCGAGCCGGCGATGTACGCCACCGATGTGGCGATTGAGCAGGCGGCGGCGGGTGTGCCTTTTCGCGATGCCTACCGTGCCGCCGCCGAGGCTGCCAACAACGCCGGCCAGGGGCGTACACCCGAGAGCAGTCTTGCGGCGCGGGTATCGCCTGGCGCCGGCCATGATCTGCGACTGGATGAACTCACGGCGCGTTTGCGCCAACTCGACAGTTGAACTGAGATGACCACGCCAGGCCACCTAGCAAACGAGCCGCGCTTACCCGCATCTGCACTGCCGAGCTGGCGCCGTGCCGTGCTCAAGGTGGGCAGCAATTTGCTCGCCGCGGACGGCGGTGGCCTCACCTCACGGCACGCGCAGGCCTTGGCTGCGTTCATTACCAGCAGCCATGCGCAAGGCCGGCAGGTGGTGCTGGTGTCTTCCGGAGCGGTGGCGGCGGGGCTGGCGTTGATGCGTGAACGCCAGCCGGCGAGCGGCGATATGGCTGCACGGCAAGCGCTGGCTGCGCTCGGCCAGGCGCCGATGATTGCGCTGTGGCAAAGCCTGTCGGAGCGGCCGGTCGCGCAGGTGCTGCTGACCCATGACGATTTGCGCAATCGCCGCCGCTATCTCAACGCACGTGCCACGCTGCGTGAGCTATTGCTGCTGGACGTGTTGCCAGTCATCAACGAGAACGACACGGTGGCGGTAGATGAGTTGAAACTGGGTGACAACGATAATCTCGCCGCTATTGTCGCGGCGCTGGTCGATGCGGACTTATTGCTGATCGCCTCGGATATCGATGCGCTGTACAGCGCAGACCCGCGGCGCGAATCCACCGCGCAGCCGATCGCTCATGTCTCCGCATTGACACCGCACCGGTGGCATGCGCACCAAGCTGGAGGCGGCCAGCAAAGCCGGTGCTGCCGGTATTCCCACCGCTCTGTTCCATGGCGGCCACGCTGCTACGGTGCGGGCTTTGGCGCAGGGCCAGTTACACGGCACCTTGATCGATGCCTCCAGCAGCCGCATGCAGGCGCGTAAATACTGGTTGCGTCATGCGCCGGCGGCGCCGGGACGAATTCGCGTGGATGCCGGCGCGGCGGATGCTCTGGCAGGTGGCCGTGCCTCGCTGCTACCCGGTGGCATCCTCGGTACCGAGGGTGAATTCCAGCGTGGAGACATGGTGGAAATCGTCGATGCCGAGCATCGATCAGTGGCGCGTGGGCTATGCCAATACAGCGTCGCCGATGTGCGCCGCCTGGCCGGTCGACATAGCCGCGAGATCGAAGCGCAGCTGGGCTATAGCTATGGGGTCGAGGTCGTACATCGCGACGATCTGGTCGTGGTTTGAGTGGAGGCAGGCTGATGAGCGCAGCACCGATGGACTCTATCCGCGTACAGGCATTGGCTTGTCGCGATGCGGCGCAAGTCGTCGCCGAGCTGGATACGTCGGCGAAGCGACAGCTGTTGCTGTCGATGGCCGATGCCTTGCAAGCGCAATGCACTGCCGTGCTCGCCGCGAATGCCTTGGATATGCAGCAGGCCGATGCCAAGGGTGTGCAAGCTGCGTTGCTCGACCGTCTGCGACTGGACCCGCAGCGAGTTGCTGCGATTGCGGTCTCGCTGCGCGAGGTCGCGGTCTTGCCTGATCCAGTCGGCGTGGTGACTCGCCGCGAGACGCGGCCTAATGGTTTGTCAGTGGCGCGTGTGCGGGTGCCTTTGGGGGTGGTGGCGATGATTTACGAAGCTCGCCCCAATGTCACGGCAGATGCCGCCGCGTTATGCCTGATGGCCGGCAACGGCGTGATTTTGCGTGGCGGTTCCGAAGCGCGGCATTCCAACGCGGCGATTGCCGCGGCGCTGCAGCAGGCGCTTGAGGCTCACGGGATGCCTGCCGCCGCCGTCACCCTGGTCGCTGACCCCAGTCGCGAGACGATGATCGAGTTGTTGCAGCTCAGCGATATAGTCGACCTGGCCATACCGCGTGGCGGTGAGGGGCTGATCCGCTTTGTCACCGAACATGCGCGCGTGCCGGTGATCAAACACTACAAAGGCGTTTGTCATCTCTATGTCGACCGCGCCGCGGATATCGCACTGGCCTTGAATCTCTTGGTCGACGGCAAGGCTTCGCGCCCGGGTGTCTGCAATGCGCTGGAAACGCTGTTGGTGCACAAGGATATTGCCGCCGACTTTTTACCGCGCGCCGCTACGGCGTTGGGGCGACGTCAGGTCGAGCTGCGCGGCTGCGAGCGTACGCGCCAGCTGCTGCCCGCACTCACGCCGGCTGAGGAGGCCGACTACGCAGCGGAGTATCTCGATCTGATTCTCGCCGTGCGCGTGGTCGATGATCTGGACGCCGCGCTGGCGCATATCCGTCGCTATGGCTCGGACCATACCGAGGTCATCGCGACTCGCGACGAAGCCATCGCGGAACGTTTTGTGCGGGCGATTCGCTCAGCCGTGGTGATGGTCAACGCCTCGTCGCGTTTTTCCGACGGTGGCGAGCTGGGGCTGGGCGCGGAAATCGGCATCTCCACCACGCGTTTACACGCCTACGGCCCGATGGGGGCCGAGGCTTTGACAGTGGAGCGCTTTGTGGTGCGTGGCGCAGGGCAGGTGCGCCACCCGCAAAGTGTGCAGCAAGAGGGGTAACGCGTCGTTTCAGCGGCAGTACTTGCTGTTTACCGAGCGCAGCGATAAGACGAACGTTCGCGCTCGATAGAGTCAGCCATGCCAGCGCGAGACGGCCTCGATGAAGGCGATGCAGTCGCTGTAGCGGTTATATAGCGGCGCCGGTGAAATACGGATCACATCGGGCTCGCGCCAATCGCCAACGATGCCGTGCTGCATCAGATATTCGAACAGATCACGGCCGCGCTCGCGGCCGCCGCTAACGCGAATCGATAGCTGGGAGCCGCGGCGAGACGGTTCGCTGGGCGTCACAATGTCCAGCACGTCAGCCAGTTGCGTACGCACCAGCCAATCCAGGTAGCCGGTGAGCTTGAGCGACTTCTCGCGCAAGCGCTGCATGCCGGCACGCCGGAAAATTTCCAGCGATACCCGTAATGGCACCAAGGCGAGAATCGGTGGATTGGACAGCTGCCAGCCGTCGGCGCCGGGGATGGGCACGAATTGCGGACCCATCTGGAAACGGCTGCTTTTGTCGTGGCCCCACCAGCCCGCGAAACGCGGCAACGCGGCGTTAGCGTGGCGCTCGTGTACGAAGGCGCCGGCAACCGCGCCGGGGCCGGCATTGAGGTATTTGTAGCTGCACCAGATAGCAAAGTCCGCACCGCTATCGTGCAGTTGTAGTGGCACGTTGCCCACCGCATGAGCGAGGTCAAAACCAACCCGGCAACCGTGGCGATGGGCGAGCTCGGCGATCGCCTTGAGATCGAAGACCTGGCCGCTGCGGTATTGCACCCCAGGCAACATGACCAGGGCAATGCGTGAGCCATGCTCGGCGAGCGTACGTTCGATCGCCTGCATCGAGATCGTGCCGTTGGCTTCATCGCCTTCCAGCTCGATCAGCGAGCTGGCCGGGTCATAGCCGTGAAAGCGGATTTGCGATTCCACCGCATAACGATCGGTGGGAAATGCGCCGCCCTCGATCAGGATGGCGTGCCGCTCGGCGCTGGGGCGATAAAAACTCACCATCATCAGGTGCAGGTTCACGCCCAGCGTATTCATGGCAACCACTTCGGCGGGCTTGGCACCGACCACCAGGGCGAGGTCATCACGGACAAATTCGTGATAATCCAGCCACGGCAGTTCGCTCTTGAAATGGCCTTCCACGGCTAGCTCGCCCCAGCTATCCAGTTCGACGCTGATCGCTGCACGCACCGCACGCGGTTGCAGGCCCAGCGAGTTGCCGCAGAAATAGTAGCCGTCACGTCCATCATGCGGAGGGATCAGGAACTCGTCGCGGAATGCGCGCAACGGATCGGCGGCATCCTGGGCTTGAGCCCAGGCGAGGGTGGCTTCGTAAGGGAAAGACATCGGCAAGTTCTCAAGCGGAGCGGATTGCTCCTCTCCCGCTAAGAGGGAGAGGCTGAGCAGCTGGCGTTTACCGTCATGTTCGCTGCTTCTTCAGCGTGGCTGACACAAGCAGGGGGACGGCAGACGGCGTTACTTCAGGCGTGCGGCGATGGCGTCACAGCCTTGGTCGAAGGCTGTTTTCCAGGCCGGGCCGGCCTGGCTTTGCGCAGGGCGCACGCAACGCAGCTGGATCGCATGATTGTCCTTGAACCAATAGCGTTCGCTGTAGCTGAACTGTGCGCCGTTTTCTTGCGCGGTATACGAGTAGCTATTGGGCGCCGTGCTGGCGGCAGCCTGATAGCCGGCCAGCCCTTTGGCTTTTTCCGTCGCGCTGGTCATGTATTGCTGAAACGCCTTGACGTCGCTGGCCTGTTTCACCGTAACGGTGACCCGAGCCAGGCTGGTAGCGGCGGTCGGGGACGGGTCAGGTACCTGGAATACGCGTACTTCGGGGTCACCCTGAGTCTCCATGATGCCAACCCATTGATCGGGCGTGCTGAAGCTGACGCTGCCACTGGCCATGCTGACATCGGTTGCGTGGAGGCTGCCTACCAGTAGCAGGCCAGTCAGGACGGTATTGCGCAAGAAGCTCATGCCTACTCCGGGGACAGTGTGTTGAACGGTGGATGGTCGATCAGGGTGAAAAGCGTTGCTGCGGCAGTCCAAGCCATTCCAGCGCGGTGCCGTGAAACAGCCGGGCACGGCTGTTGTCATCCAGGCCCAGGGCCTCGATACCGCTGCCAGGGTGTTGCTCGCCCAGCGGGAAAGGATAGTCGGTACCAAGCATCACACGGTCGACGCCGGTCACATCCAGCAAGTAACGCAACGCTTGCGGGTCGTGTACGCAGGAGTCGAAGTAAAGCCGTTTGAGATACTCGCGCGGGTTGCGTGGATTGTCGGTAGCGACCAGGTCGGGACGCATGCGAAAACCATGCTCGATGCGGCCAATGGTCCATGGGAAGCTGCCGCCGCCGTGGGCCATCATTACGCGCAGCTTCGGCAACCGTTCCAACACCCCGCCGAACACCAGGCAGCAGGCGGCGCGCGATTGTTCGGCAGGCATACCGACCAGCCAGGGCAACCAGTATTTGGGCATGCTTGGCGCGCCCATCATGTCCCAGGGGTGCACCAGCACTGCAGCGCCAAGATCGGCTGCGGCCTCGAAGAACGGAAACAGCTCAGGTGCATCGAGATTCCAGTCGTTGCAGTGCGAGCCTATTTGCACGCCTTGCAGACCGAGCTCGTCGATGCAGCGTTCCAGTTCGCGAATGGCCAGTTCGGGCGATTGCAGCGGCACAGTGCCGATCCCGGCGTAATGACGCGGGTAGTCACGGCACAGGCTGGCGGCGTGATCGTTCAAATGCCGGTGCAGTTCCAGCGCTTGGTAGCCCGGTGCCCAATACGAGAACAGTACCGGCACGGTAGAAATCACCTGCACATCGACATCGAAGCGTGCGTAGTCGTCGATGCGGTGCTGTGGATCGAAAGCGGAATCCCATACTTCTCGAAAGAATTTGCCGTCCTTGTAAATCCGGTGATGACCGTCGGTATGGGTCATCACCGGAAAACGCTCGTCGTTGAATTTGACCGCGAGATTCGGCCAGTCGCGGGGCAGGATGTGCGCGTGGGTGTCGATTTTTAGCATCTGCGCAGTGTAGAACTTCCGCCGAATGGCGTCGCCATGGCACGCCGGCACGGGGCCGGCAGCAAGAGCTGCCAGGGCCGTTGTCTGGGGGCACGGTTTTTGGCGAGGCGGGCAGGGTTGGTCGTGATCGTCCACGAACAGCTGTTTGGTACTGGGATTGGGCCAGCCAGGCGCTCTTGCGAAGCAGGCCGGCGGCTAGGCCGCTGTAAGCGTTTTCTGCTGGGCGCGGTCCACGATATGGGCCAGGGTATTCACGTTATCGACCAGGCGGTCGCTGATCCGCCCGAGCAAGTCGGCGGTTTGTTTGTTTTCAGCCATGCTCAGCAGGGTGCTCAGGCTGCGCTGTAGCGCCCGCAGATCTGGCAGGGCTTGCGTGGTGCGATGCTCGCGCAAGGCGTCGGCGGTCGCATGCAGGGCGGCGGCCACGTGCTCGACAAAACTGTTGATCTCGGCTTGCTCGGGGACGGTGTCGTGATCGCCGACCAGGGCCTCCAGGGTCATCGCCGTGCGGGCCAGGCGATTGCCATTGGTGAACAGCGCGTTGGCAAGGTCCATCAACTCGGTCGGCGTGGCAGGTTCGGCACGCATCCGATCCAGCGAGGCCTGGGCATTGGTGCGGGCGGTACGCGCCGCCGTGCGGGCCTCACGGTGGGCATCGGCTTGATCGGGCCGGCTCAACGCGCGCAGATAGTTGGCATAAGCCGCCAGCATGTTGGCCAGTGCGGCGCGCGCGCGGCCGCGCTCCCAGGTAGGCCATAGCACATAGGCCAACAAGGCCATGCCGCTGCCTAGCGCGGTGTTGATGACGCGATCGAGTACGGCGTCGCTGGAGTTCACACCGACGAACGAAAGAAAGATAACCACCGTGCCGGTCAGTGCCGCCACGGCGATGCCGTAATGGGCTGTGGCGAGGTAGCGAAACGCCATGCACAGCACGCCCATCAAGGCTAGTTGGCCGTAAGGCTCATGCGGCATGAAATGCAGCAGGGCGGTGGTCAGGATCAGGCCGAGCACGGTGCCGACCACCCGCAGCAGACCAAAATTAAAGGTGGCGGCGAAATCTGGGCGCAGCACGATGGCTGCGGTCATGGGTATCCAGTAGCCGTGCTCTAGCTTCAGTTGGTGCGCGGCCAGTAACGCGGCACTCAGGCAAACCGCGCTGCGCACCGCGTGCCGGAAGGCTACAGATTGAGGGGTAAGGTTGGCGCGCAACGTGGCCAGGGCCGAATTACTGCGCAGTGCGGCCGGCAGTGGGGTTTCGGCGGCATCGGCGCGTAGTTCGCCGCGGCTGCCGGCCCAGTTGGCATTGCGCACGGCCGCCGCGAGCTGGCCGGAAAGGGCGTGGATATGCGTGGCCAAACCGTCGGCTCCGCCACCATCGCCAAGCAGCGCGTTTTCACTGGCCTGCAAGGTTTGCAGCGCACGTTCGGCCTGCAGCGGCGAATCGCCCAGCTCCAGTGCATCGGCAATCGCCGCCAGCACGCGCGCGGCGTCGTTACGAAACATGGTGTGGATGGTCGGGTTCGCCCGGAGTTCGGCCATGGCGGTGAGCTCAAGCCGAATCCGCTCGGCCAGCTCCAGCAACACGCCGAAGGCCTCCATGGCCCGGCCGCGGGCGTGGTGACGCCCGAGCAGGGTGTGCTGCAGGCCGGTCATGGCATCGGTCAGTGCCGGGATATCGGCATCGTCATGCGCCTGCTGCCGGGCCAGCGATGACAGCCCTCGATAGACGCCGGCCAGCGCATGCCGCTCCGGCCGATAACGCTGCAGCGGCCACGCCGCGACCGAAAACAGTGTAAGCAACAGGCCGCCGCTGAAGATCAGCAATGCCCCGCTGATCGCCCCAAGTAATGATGTCGGCGAGGCTGCGGTAACCACCAGCAGAATCATGCTGGTCATGCCGACGCGGGCGATATCGACGCCAAACACCACCAGCAAACCGCCAAAAAAACCGAACGCGGCGGTGGCGATGAGCATGGGCAACAGCTGATCGCCAATCAAAAAACCGCATAAGGAAGCCAGGCCAGCCGCCAGCGACGCCAATATCAATTGCCACATGCGCTGGCGATAAGGCCCGGGCTGATCGGAAAACATCGTGTCCAGCGCACCGGCAGCCACACCCAGGCCAATCTCGGTGTGACCGCTGGCCAGGCCTATGCCCAGGGGTAGCACCACAGCAGCGGTATTTCGCAGTACGACGCGCAGCGGCACGTCTGGGCGTTTGATCTTGGTGAGGCTTTCTACAACCGTGGCGCGTAGCGAGTAGCCGCTGGCTGGCATGGGATTTCGCTCGCTCCTAAACGGTCGTTCCTGACAATCGAGCGATTCTGCCTGAGCCAGGCTGAAGTTGTCTGGAAATCCAGATGGCTTTCACAGCGAACTGTTTCAGTGTGTTTTGCGACCCGCGTTCAGCCACCCTGCATACCTCGTCGGCGCGGCCATGTCGCAGATTCCGGCAATGCCCGTCAGGGGGCGGATTTGCCACCGCAAAAAGCCGATTTGCTGTGGCATCGAAGCGGACGTAGTTGGCATAGGCAGTAAGCCGTATGGAGATCTAAATCCGAGCCATTGAAAATCCCGGTAGAGTACGACCACCGTGCTGGTGACGGCCGAGAGCCCTGGCTTTGTGATGGCGCTATTGCGCCTTGTTGACACGAGACAGGCTTGAATCGTCATGGATCTCAGCAGACCTACCTGGAATACCCGCATGAAAACCGATTCATCTCACTTGATTAAGGTGTCGCTGTCGCTGTTCCGCAACAAGGGCTACAAGCGCACGTCGATGGCAGACATTGGTCGCGCCAGCGGCTTGTTAAAAGGCAGCATTTATCATCATTTTGCGAACAAAGAGCACCTGTTGGTCGAGGTCATCGGCCACGTTATCGAGCTGTTCGAGGATGAAGTTTTTGCGCCGGCGCTGCGTACCGACATCAGTGAGAAAGACCGCCTGGGCGCGATGGTCGACGCCGTAGAGAGCTATTACATCGAGCACCGTGTTTGTGCCTTGGTGCATCTGTGGCCGGATGCCTTGCAAGAGAGCAAAGACGCGCGCGAGATTATTCAGCGTTTTTTCTTGCGCTGGCAGAGCGTGCTGGCAGAGTTGCTGGCGCCTCGTTACGGCAAGGATGAGGCGATGCGTCTGAGTGCCGACGCACTGGCAAAAATCGAGGGCGCGGTGATCTGGCTGCAAATTGTTGATGACGAAGACACTTTGCGGCGATGTTGTGATGCAGTTCGCAATCTGCTCTAGCTATTAATGGATTGCTTTACATCCTCAAATTTGTTTGGTAAAAAACCAAACGTTTGGTTTTGTAGTCCGGTGTAGTGAGCACTGTGAACAAGGGGGGAAACAGCCATGCCTTCTTTGATGGCGGATCTGGATCAACCTCGCAAGAAGGCGGTTAACGCCATGCGAGCAAGTCTTCCTGAAGACTTGTGGCAACGGAATGCAGCGTTTGTTGAGAATCTACGGCAATTGATCGCCGAGCATCCGATTGCCAAGCATCCCGCCATCAGCGTGCTTAACGGCGGCTCGTTGGAGAATACCGCCATGCGATCGTGCAGGTATTCACCGATGCCTTGTTGGCCGCGCAATTGCAAAGCCGTCAACTGGAGCCGCGCCTGCATCCGGGTGCCAAGCTGGTGCCGCGTTTCTTGCTGACCTTGAATGATCTGGACGAGTTCGGTTTTCGCCCTGGCCTGGATGTCGACGGTTACTACCGCGGCAATCCAGCCTATGCGCACTATCCGCTATTCGAGCGTGTGCTGGACGATTACGAAGTGACCCAGCAGGCGCGTAAGTCTTATGTGCCGAGTCAGTCATCGCAAAGTGTGCGTGAGTATCTTGAGCATAGCTACGGTAGCTATATCGACGTCGTGGTGCTGCTGGCTGCCGCCGAAGAGGAGGTGATTCTTTTCAGCCCTCCCTTGCGTGAAGCAACGCGCGCGTTGGGCATCGATGTCAGCGATGGTTATTACTTCGTGCATGGCGTCAGCGACGACACCATGGCCGAAGCGGCCGACGACGATCACGAAAATGATTTGTGGCTGATTCTTACCCAGGCGTTGACGCCCGATCAGTATCCGCGGGTGCAGGCACTGTGCCTGCGCTACTGCGATCTATGGGGGCAGTTCTGGAGTTATCAGCTGGCGCAATCACAGGCGACCGAAGAAATGCTCGATACGGTGGCGTTTCGTCCACCGGCTCTGGCAAGAGTCGGTTAACCCGAATTCGGTGCAGGACGGGGTTCAGGAAGGGTGTTGCGAGGACCAGCAACCCCAGTGGCACAGGGATGGGCTGTGGTGAATGGATGCGCCGCACTGGTCAATCACGCCGGTGTTTGATCAGGGGGAGGCGGGTTCGGCGTATGACGCGCCGAACCCGCTGGCTTGGAGGCCATGGGCGGTCAGCAAATCGATGGTCAACAAAATTCGCAGTAAAGAGTCAGCAAGGGCTTAGGCCCGAGCGGGCTCTGATTTCGGTATTGATGGTTGAGCAGAGTAGCTAGGTAGCCCGACCGAACTGCGCAGCATCGCGCGCGACGCGGCTATCGAGAAGCTTGGCGAGCCGTCACCCACTTCACTTCCTGGTGAGGTTCGCCCGCGTTTACCGCGGGCTTTTTTTTGCCTGACTGGAAGCCGTTGATTGCTTGGTTGCCGCGGTACTACTCCTCGGCTGCCGAGGGCGCGCGTGGGGTGATGTTGATCAGTGGTTTGCCGCTGGCGTCTTTCAGAACATGCGTCATGCTGGCGTCCCAGCGCTCGCTGATCTGTACCGGCAAGCCGGTAGTCGAGTCGTAGCAATGGAGTTCATCCCACACACAATGCTCCGGATATTGCGTGTTCGGGTTACGGTACTTCGCCAGGAGCTTGCTCAGGCGTGCCGGCAACTGCGTGCAGGCCGGGCTCTTTACGTGTGGTTCGGCGCAGCTAGCGCTTTGCGCCTCATAGGTGTTCAGATCTTCCGGGATCAACGGAATGGGAGTGCCGTCCTTGTCGTACATGCGCAGACGCGCGCTCACCCGAGCGTCATTCTGGTAGTGCCGGCGCAGGGTGCTTAAATCCTTGGTCAACGGATCACCGCAGCGTAGCTTGACCATCTTGCCCGTGGTCTGGGCGTCCTCGGTCGAACCATCGCCGCCGAACTCGCCGCCGAGAAATCCGCAGTGCTCCAGGCGATCACCCAGGGCGACGATATCCTTGGGCCAGGGGGCGAGGGATTCACCGCTGCGGGCGTCATAGGCGCTTAACCGTTGCACCGCGGCAGTATCGGCGGCATGGGCTGTGCGTAGCTCGGTGAGTCGCTGTGGCAGTGCGGCGCAGGCGTCATGAATGGCCGCTTCGATGGCTGCCGTCGAAGCATTCTTGTTGTCGCGCCGCCAGTGAAAGCAGGTTTCACTCGACGCGACAAAACGATCGATATCGCCGCTTGCAGGTACGTTGGTGGCTGCGCTGTTGGCAGCGGCGAGCAAGCTCGAAAGGAGCAGGGTAGCGATGGGCATGTGTTATCCATAAGCCAAGTATGGCCGCCATATCTATGGCGGCAGCTGGTGAACGATTACGCGCGTCCGGCAAACTCGCCAGTCACCGTGTTTACCCACACCTTTTCATCGTTGCTGATGTACTCGGGCACCTGGATCTCGACACCGGTATTGAGCTTGGCGGGCTTGGTCCGCTTGGTGGCGCTGGAGCCCTTCATTTCGGGTGCGGTATCGACCACCGTAAGCACCACGCTGTTTGGCACCTGCAAACCAACGGGTGCATCGTCGATCACTTGCACGTAATAGCCTTCCACGCCCTCGACGATGTAGCCGCTGTTGTCACCCACTAACTCGGGTGCCAGCAGGTACTGGGTGTAATCCTCGGCATCCATGAAGACAAAAGCACCATCGTCCATGTAGGAGAAATTAGCGGCGCGGCGCACCAGCTCCATTTCCTTCAGGTCGTCATCGGCGCGCATGCTGAGATCGAACTTGCGCCCGGCCGGGATCGAGTACAAGGTGAAGCGATAAGTGACATTGCCACCGCGCGCCGATGGCGAACTGCGCTCAATGTCACGCACCTGGTAAACGGTGCCGTCGTGTTCAACTACGTTGCCTTTCTTGACGTCGGAAGCTTTCATGGTCTTTGGCTTGGAATGAAGGTTGAAGAATGGGTGGGAAGCGCGGTGATGCGAGGCAGTGGCCGTTGGCTACCCTTGGCGCCACTATTTACAGCTTGGATTGGCATTCGAGCAGCTGATGAACTGACCGCTGTCATCGAGCTTTAAATGGGTCACCTTGCTGATCTTGCTTTGAGCGGTTCCCTGTCGTTCGTAGGTGGTAATCAAATAATTCTTGCTGATGTCAAAGCTGACGATGGATGAGTCGTCCATTTTGCCCAGCAGCTGCTTTGATACCCGCTGGTTGCCCTTGAATACATAGAGTTCATAGACATTGACGTCGGTTTCCGTTCTGCCCGCGAGAATGACTTTCAAGTCATGCAGGGCCGGCAGAAAGAAGACGGTGTCCATGCTTGTATCGATCTGTACTTTCAAGTCACTGCTCAGGTCACTTATCGGGTAGGCATGAAAACGGTCGTTACATTGGCTGTCTTTGCCTGAGCCGGTGGTGCATTGATAGTAAGTATCAAAGACAAACGGCAGAAGTGTGTTCGCGGTGGTCTCGGCGGCATCTTTGTTTTTACTGCTGAGGCAGCGCTGGACGAAACTCTGGTACTTCGCCTTATCGACATCTATTTTTTCGAGATGCTCATCATCGTTGGTGATGTCGTAGACACTATTTTTGTTGGTATCCAGAACCACCCAGCCGATGGACACTTGTTTGTCGGGATTGTCGGCTCCGACAGACAGTCTCACTTTGTAAACGCCGTGGTCGTTCTCGGCGATTTCCGCAGCGATGTCGCTCTTGTTCATGGCTGTTTTCAGGCCAGGTACCACCAGCTGTTTCAAGTCAGCCTGGCAGGCGGACGCGCTTGCATCCGCGGCATGGCCGGTGATGGAAAACAGCACGGCGGCGGCGAACAAGGCAGAGCGCAAGACCGTCTTCATCGAGCCCCCTTGCATCATTTTGGCTGCAGCCGTACCGCACCATCGAGGCGGATGGTTTCGCCGTTGATATAGCGATTGCCGAGGATAAAGGCGACGGTGCTGGCAAATTCCTCCGGCTTGCCCAGGCGCGACGGGAACGGGATCGACGCACTCAGCGACTCCTGTACCTGTGGCGGCATGCCGTCGACCATCGGGGTCCAGAAAATGCCAGGGGCGATCGTGGCAACGCGGATGCCAAAACGCGCCAACTCGCGGGCCATGGGCAAAGTCATGCCGACCACGCCACCCTTGGATGCCGAATAGGCGGCCTGGCCAATCTGGCCATCGTAGGCGGCGACCGATGCCGTGTTGATAATCACCCCGCGCTCGCCGTCTTCACCGGCCTCGTTGTTCTGCATCAGTGCCGCACCGGCCTTGGCGACGTTAAAGCTGCCGACCAGATTCACCATCACGGTGCTGGCGAAGGTGTTCAGCGGCATCGGGCCTTCTTTGCCCAGCACCCGGCCGGCGCCGAGGATGCCGGCGCAGTTCATCACCACGTTCAAGCCGCCCAGCGCATCGCGTGCGGCAGCGACATTGGCGGTGACGCCTTCCTCTGAGGTCACGTCGGTGCGGAAAAAGTGGGCATGTTCCCCCAGGGACTTGGCTGCCGCCTGGCCTTTCTCCTCGTTGACATCGAACAGCGCGACCTTGCCGCCATGAGCCACGAGATGCTGCGCCACGGCATGGCCGAGACCGGAGGCGCCGCCGGTAATGATCGCCTTGACCTGATTAAGCTGCATGAAACCCTCGGGAATGTCGTGAAAACGCCCATAGTAGCGGAGCCGGCCCGTGCGGTAACCGGGGGTGCTCCGGCGGCTGGCCAGTTCGGGGTTGAGGCGCTGGCCGCCTTGAATACACGCGCAAATTCCCGCGCCGGCCACGGTCCATGCCGTAGTGGCGCAAGACGCATCCCCGCTGGAAGCCAGACGTTTCCAGGCCACACCCGATGCCTTGACCCCATGCTTCGGGGGCTGGGTCAGGGGGATTTCTGCGCTAGGCCCAAGCTGTCGGTCGGCGTCGTATCGACGATGGCGACGCGGCTGGGCGAGTCAGATCGAATTGACGAGATCTTCTGGCCGGAGGCCGCGCAGAATGACATCTGCGCGACCCATGGCCGGTGCTTATGCGTGTAGAGGCATCGATGGTGGAATCGGGCGCCCGCATATACGGCCTAAGCGCCCGGCATGATCATCGAATATCGGCATGCCCTCAGGACGGGATGTCGTGGGACTCGATCCTGTTGCCGGCGCCATCGTCCTGGCTGTCGCGGGTGTTTTTCTGCACGGCGATCGCCGCGAACAGGGCTAGCGCAAACGACATGGCGTAGAACCCTTTTTCGCTCAACGTCAGCGTGGCGTTGAACAGACCTACCGTGAGCAAGGTCACGGCCAGTAGCACCGAAACCCAGCTCAAGCCGTAATAGATATTCGTTACTGGAATGCCTTCCTGGCGATCGCGCACGCTTTTTTGCACCGAGACCGCAGAGAACAGGCCATACATCAGGATGGTGAAGTAATAACCCTTTTCATTGAGTTGCATGCCGGCGTTCCATAGCCCGGCGATGAAGGCGATAAAGCCGATCAGCAAGGCTGCCCAGGATGCGGCAACGAAAGCAGCGGAGGGTTTCTGCGGGATGTATTTCACGATGCGCATTCCTTATGGCGTCAGTTCGTGCCGGGGGTGCCCGGCACAGGAGTATGGCGATGCCGACGGCGCCTCTTGCTCCAAGCCAGGCGCGCCGTGAGGCATCTTAAAGCAATGTCTGCAACAGCGGAGTATCCCGCAGCGTGCTAAAGGGCCGTATCGGCGACGGTGGGTTGCGCGGCGCTTGCAGCTCTTTTTGCCACACGCCCACATCCCACCATTGGCCCAGCTTATGACCCGCTTTGCGCCATACCCCGGCGTGGCTGAAGCCCATCGACTCATGCAGCGCCACGCTGACCTCGCCGGGCAGGGTGATCACGCCGACGGCCTGGTTGATGCCTTGCAGGCACATAGTGTCGAGCAGGGCGGTGTAGAGGCGGCGGGCAATGCCGCGTCGGCGCGCATCGGCATGTACATAAATCGAGGTTTCAGCGATCCAGTCGTAGGCCGCCCGTTCACGGAAACGGGTCGCGTAAGCATAGGCCAGCACCTTGCCATGCTCATCCCAGACCAGCCACGGGTAGTGCTGCAAGCGAGTACGGATGCGCTCGCGCATGGCTTCGGTACCGGGCAGTTCGTTCTCAAACGTAATGGCGCTGCCGGTAACTGCCGGTGCATAGATGGCGTGAATAGCCGCGGCATCTTCAAGCTCGGCGATACGAATCATACGAGGGCCTTTTCCATGCAGACGCTGCGCGGGTTGGCGTGATGGTCGCCAAAAGGCGGGCAGCGACGGTAACCGGCGCGTCCGTAAAGCTCCAGCGCTTCGGTTTGTGCGGTGCCGGTTTCGAGCCGGATCAGTTGGCCGCCATTGCGGCGAATCTGCGCCTCCAAGGCGTCCAGCAATTGCTTGCCCAGACCCAGGCCACGGCAGGCCGGCAATACATACATGCGTTTCACCTCCACATAGTCACCGTGGTCAATGCAGGCGCCACAGGCGACCGGCGCGCCATCGACGCGAGCGGTAATAAAGGTGACGTTGGGCTGCTGCAGTGCCAAGACCGAGACCGGGTGAATGTTTCCGGTCGGATAAAGCTCGGACAAATAGCCGTCCAACTGCTCGATCAGCGGATAGACATCGTCGGCACTGGGGTCATCGATGCGAAAGCTTAATTCGGGACGCTGGGTCATGCCATGTACTTCCAATTGCGCTGCTTGCCTTCGGCGAGCCATTCAAGGGCGGTAGCTAGCCGTTTGTGGCGGGTGGCCTCGGTCTTGGCTTCCGTGATCCATTCAATGTAATCGCGGCGGGCGCTGGGACTGAAGCGGTCGAAGCAGGTTTTGGCTTTGAGATGCTTTTTTTGTGCCAGCAGATCGGCGAGGTCGACGGGTAGGGCGGCCTCAGGTTTTGGTGCGCTCTTGGGGCGCTTTTGCTTGACCCCAGCCTCATTCAGTGCCATCGCCTGCTTGATAAAACTGACGAGTTTCTGCTTGCCTGGAAGATCCTTGAGCGAGGTGATTTTTCCAAATTGGCCCATGCCCTCATGGTCATCCCTGCTGCCTTTGTCCAGAATCTCTTTGGCTAGCCAGAAACCAAAACTGCAGTGCTGTTTGAACGCCGCCATCGAACACATCATGGCACCCCGGTAACCGAAATGCGGAAAGCCCCATTTCAGGGTTTCCTCGGTCTCTGGGCAGGCTGTGTGTACGACGTTGCGAAGGTACTCCAGGATGGGCTTGGCGAAGTCGGCAGACTTGGCGATGTAGGCATCGACACCGGCGTGGTGACCAGCCATAGACCCTCCTAAAGCTTACGGATAAAGAAACGGTCGCAGCTGAAGTGACCGGTACCGCCCATGGGGGCGCTCAAGGGGCTGAAGCCATGTCGCCGATAAAGCGCCTGGGCGGCATCCATCCCGGTGAGCGTCTCCAGATAGCAGCGACGAAAACCATGGCCGCGTGCTGTATCCAGACAACGCTGCATCATCGCACCGCCTGCACCCAGGCCGCGAGCCGCCGGCAGGAAATACATTTTTCGCAGCTCGCACACGTCGGCGTCGGCGTTTTCCAGTGGTGCGATGCCGCCACCGCCAAGTACGTGGCCATCCAGCTCCAGCACGAAGTAGGCGCAGCGGAGGCGCGCATAGGATTCGAACATGCGATCCACTTCCGCATCGTGAATCGCAAAGCCCGGGCCATCGGCGCCAAATTCGGGCATTACCGCGCGGATGATGGCGGCGACCGCCGCATTGTCTTGTGGCTCGATCGGGCGAATCTGAAAAGAAGTGCTCATGGCGTCGCTTTCAGCTTTCATCGCGATGACGGGATGTTGATGCGCGTTGTTCTCAGGCAGTGGCGGTACGCGCCTTGGTGACCCGGCTTGCGGTTTCTTTATGCAGTTGCGCCGCCAGCCAGGCACCGGTGGCGATCAACAGATCCAGATCGATGCCGGTATGCACGCCCATGCCGTGCAGCATGTAGACCACATCTTCGCTGGCGACATTGCCGGTGGCGCCCTTGGCATACGGGCAGCCGCCGGTGCCGGACACGGCACTGTCGACGACCCGTACACCTTCTTCAAGGCAGGACAGAATATTCGCCAGTGCCTGGCCGTAGGTATCGTGAAAGTGCACGGCGAGCGCGCTCATCGGGACTTCGCGCGCTACCGCTTGCAGCATGGCCCGCGCCTTGCTGGGCGTGCCGACGCCGATGGTGTCGCCCAGCGAGATCTCATAGCAGCCCAGTTCGTGCAGGCGGCGCGCAACGCGCACCACGTCGCTTACCGGCACCTCGCCCTGATAAGGGCAGCCGAGCACGGTGGAAACATAGCCGCGCACTTTGACGCCATCGGCCTTGGCGCGTTCAATCACCGGCATGAAACGCTGGATGGATTCGTCGATGGTGGCATTGATGTTTTTTTGATTGAATGCCTCGGAGGCGGCGGTAAACACCGCAATCTCGCCAGCCCCCGCGTCGCGGGCGCGCTGATAGCCTTGCTCATTGGGTACCAGTACCGGATAGCTCACCCCCGGCACTTTACGGATGCCGTGAAATACCTCGGCCGCATCGGCCAGCTGCGGTACCCACTTGGGGCTGACAAAACTGGTCGCTTCGATGGTCTTGAGTCCGGTGGAAGACAGCCGGTCAATCAGGGCGATTTTCACATCCGCGGGCAGCAGGGTTTTCTCGTTTTGCAGGCCGTCGCGGGCACCGACTTCGACGATACGGACTTCACTGGTATTCATGCCAAGCTCCACGTTGATATGCGCGCACTGGGTGCGCTGTAGCCAGCAAGCGGTGCCGTCATGGCACCGCTCGTCGCCCGCCCCGGGCTAGGGCGCAAAGCGCACCAGCACGGCATCGGCTTCGACAAAGTCGCCTTGAACCGCATGCACCTCTTCGATCGTGCCGGCACGCGGCGCCTTCAAGGCCAATTCCATTTTCATCGCCTCCATCACCAGCAACTCTTGGCCTTCTTCCACGCTGTCGCCCGACGAGGCCTTGACCAACACGATGCGCCCAGGCATCGGGGCGATGATCTGGTTGCCGCCTTTGCCTGCTTTCGATTCCCAGGCGAAGGCGGCGGCACGGCCGAAGCTATAACGCTGGCCGTTGCCGGCATGCAACAGCACATGCTCGGCGTCGACGCGTAACGGCAAGCGCAATGCCTCGCCATCGAAGCGTGCGCTCAGTGCTTCGCCGTCATGGCGCGCGCCGCGTACCTCGCAAACGGTGGCAGCATGCTGCAGGCGATAGTCCCCGTCGTGGCCATGGGCTTCGATGTCGTAGCGGGCATCACGCAACGAGAGCGCGACGATGCGTTTGCCGGCGTGGCCGATCCGCCAGGCATCGGCGCGTGCCCAGGGGGAGTGCGGGTCGCTGGGTCCGCCTTGCATGGCGCGTTCGTCGTGCAGCAACGCGGCGCTGGCGGCGGCAAACAATACGCTAGGTGCCGGCTCAGCATCGCCGGTCAGGAATTCTTCGAGATGGCGATCGAGATACCCCGTATCGATGCGCCCTTCGACAACGACCGGATGCCGGCTGAGCCGTTCGAGAAAGGCGATGTTCGACTTGGGGCCGATGATTTCGCATTGCGCGAGCGCTTCGCGTAGCCGCTGCAGGGCCTGGCTGCGATCGCGGTCATAGACGATGAGTTTGGCAATCATCGGGTCGTAGAAGATCGTGACAGTGTCGCCCTCGACCACGCCGCCATCGAGACGCACATGGCGTGACGGTGTCGGTAACCGCAGCGTCAGCAGCTTGCCGGAACCGGGCAGAAAGTTTTGATCAGGATCTTCGGCATACAGACGCACTTCGATCGCGTGGCCATGGGCGTGGACCTGTTCTTGTTTCAACGGCAGCGGCTCGCCGGCGGCGATACGCAACTGCCATTCGACCAGATCCAGCCCCAGGGTTTCTTCAGTGACGGGGTGCTCCACCTGCAGGCGCGTATTCATCTCCATGAAGAAGAATTCGCCATTCTGCGCAACGATGAATTCCACCGTGCCGGCGCCGACGTAGTCGACGGCTTTGGCGGCAGCCACGGCGGCGGCTCCCATGGCCGCGCGGCGCTGCGCATCGAGAAAGGGCGATGGGGTTTCTTCCAGTACTTTCTGGTAGCGGCGCTGGGCCGAGCACTCGCGCTCGTTGAGGTGGATCACGTTGCCGTGGCTATCGCCGAAAACTTGAAATTCGATATGCCGCGGATGTTCGACGTAGCGTTCCAGAATCACCCGGGTATCGCCAAAGGCGTTGGCCGCTTCGCGCTGCGCAGAGGCGAGCGCGTCGGCAAATTCTTTTGCTGTGCGCACGATGCGCATGCCTTTGCCGCCGCCGCCGGACGCTGCCTTGATCATCAGCGGGAAACCGGTCTTGCCCGCTTGCTCAGCGAGAAAGGCCGGTTCTTGATTGTCGCCGTGGTAGCCCGGCACCAGCGGCACCGTATGTTTTTCCATCAGCGCCTTGGCCGCGGCCTTGGAACCCATGGCGTCGATGCTTTCCGGCTTGGGGCCGATGAAGGCTATACCTGCCTCGGCGCAGGCGCGGGCGAAGCCGGTGTTCTCCGACAGAAAGCCATAGCCGGGATGAATCGCCTGCGCACCGGTGCGCTTGGCGACTTCGAGAATGGCATCGGCGCGCAAATACGAATCGGCAGGCCGTGGGCCGCCAATAGGCCATGCTTCATCGGCCAGCCGCACATGTTGTGCATGGGCATCGGCCTCCGAGTACACCGCAATGGTATGGATGCCGAGACGACGGCAGGTGCGGATCACCCGGCAGGCGATTTCGCCGCGGTTGGCAATAAGTACGCGCTCGAACATGCGGGATCCTTGACGCTACGCAGGCGGATGCAAAGTCGCTAAAACTAACAGATTGCTGCGCTGCCGCCGATGCGCGGCGCAGCATGAGCTGAGATGGAGCGAACTCCTGGCAGTGTTTCCAGGGCCCGGCTGGCGGCTTATTCGCCTTCCCAGTAATCGACCGATTCGCCGGTTCTGCCGACGCTGCGGAAGATCTGCGGTTTTCCCTGGGCATCGGCCGCAAATTCAGCGCTGATGGCGTATTTGTTGCTGTCCGGGTATTCGCATATCTCGGGCGACTGCCTGGTGCTGATGGCGAGATAACGCAGCTCGTCAGCACCGGTATTGATGATTTGATGCGCCGATTCCGGGCCGCCGGGCGGACAGGCGATGATGTCGCCCGCGCGAATCGCAGGGGTTTCATGGCCGATGCGTACTTCACCGCTGCCTTCGAGAATGAAGAACATTTCTTCGTTGATGCGATGGCAGTGAAAGGGGAAGCCACGTTTCCCCGGCGGCAACGCCGTGATGTTGTAGCCGAGTTTCTGCGCGCCCAGCTGCGGGGCGATCCAAGCCATGCGCGGCGCATAACGCTCGGCGGCGGCCCCGGTGGCGCCATAACCGGCGGGAAGTGGCTTCAGTTCGAGCTCGGCGATGTTGATGATCGGATGTGGCATGGATGTCTCGGGCCTACAGGTAGGGGATAGCACCCAGCGGCCGTGCCGATGGATGTCGGCGCGTTGTTACATCGGCTGGTGGCAGACCGCTTCGATGTTGTTGCCGTCTTGATCCAGCACGAAGGCGGCGTAGTAATGGGGGTGGTAATGCGGGCGCAGGCCAGGGGCACCATTGTCGCGGCCGCCGTGGTGCAGCGCCGCTGCATAAAACGCATCCACGCTGGCGCGGTCCTTGGCGGTCAAGGCGACATGCACGCCGTGGATCGGCGTGGATGTTTCGCTGATCCACAGGCTGGGTTTGCCGGCGCAGCCGAAGCCGGCATGGGCCCGGTCGCCGGTTTGCTCGGCAGTCACTTCCATCACCAGGCTGGCATCCAGCGGCGCCAGCGCCTGGGTATAAAAGTGTTTGCTGCGTTGGTAGTGGGAAACGTGCAAGCCAAGATGGTCGAGCATGGCGTGAGTCCTTGGGCCGGAGCGGAACACCATGCTAGCGCGGGGTGGGTTACACCGATGCGTTCCAGTTTGCAGCGCGTTTGTCGAGAAATGC